>JAZGGE010000419.1:0-26032 GCA_036480195.1 Methylococcales bacterium | reverse complement strand
CTTTCTTCCAGCTCCACCCACAGCACAAACCCACCTTGCGGCTGTGTCGCTTTTATTTCCGGGGGAAAATATTTACTGATTGCATGAGTGAACAGGCTTATTTGCTGTTTATAGTGCACTTGTACCTGTCGCAAATGGCGTTCGTATCCACCTTGTACCAAAAAGTCGGCAAGTGCAAGCTGAGCCAGAGTCGGAGCGGCAAGATTTATAACATATTTGAGGTATTCAGCCTTCTGAAAATGTCGAGTAGGAGTAACCATCCAACCGACACGTAAGCCCTGCGATATCGTTTTGGAAAAAGACGAACAATAAATCACGTTCCCGTCATGACTACCCGTAAAGCTCAACAGGTTACGAGGGCGTTCGCCATTGAATCCAAGATCACCGTAGATATCATCTTCAATCAACATTAGACCAAGACGATTTGCCATTGAAACCAGTTGCTGCTTATTGCTGTCGGGCATCAGACTACCCAGCGGATTACTATAATTAGGAATCAATACGCAGGCTGTCACCGGCCATTGTTCCAGGGCTAGCTCAAGCCCAGAGAGGCTGATGCCTTCCTGTGGATCGGTAGGAATTTCCAGCGCCCTCATACCCAACGATTCAATTACTTGCAGTAGGCCATAAAATACCGGTGATTCGATAGCTATAATATCGCCGGGCTTTGCCACTGTCTGTAGAGCAAGAGAAAGTGATTCCTGACAACCATTGGTGATCAAAATTTTATCGGCAACGACCTGGCTGCCGCAAAGGTACATACGACGGGCTATTTCTTGTTGCAATTCTGGCAGGCCTGGTGGAAAGGCATAGTTGGCAGTACGTTTCCCGTATTGTCGAACCGCTTTACCAAGACTACGTTGGATGGCACGCATAGGCATGAAGGAAGCATCAGGAACTGCTGCACCCAGTTGTACGAAATCCGGTTGGTTGGTGAGTCGGGCTAGCTGTAATACCAATTCTTGCCCGGTAACAGGGGTGGGTTTCAGTTCCGGCTGTGAGGGCTCGGGTAGCTCGAGGTTTAACCGGGTCCGTTGGCTGACATAATGGCCAGAACGTGGGCGCGCTTCGATCAAACCATTATTTTCCAACTGTCGTTGTGCTTGCACTATGGTCGAAACGCTGACCCCGAACTGCTTGCTAAGTCGGCGCACGCCAGGCAACCGTGATTCTGGAAGGTAGATACCATCGTCAATATAGGCGCTGATTTTGCTGGCAATTTCACGGTAAAGAGTCATAGAAAATACAATTTTCGAGTACAAAAACGATAATTTACTTAACCGGTATGAACTGTACTGCTTAAATTCTCTTAAACTACATCTGTACTGCTTTTTTGGCAAGCGTTATGCTGTAGTTTTATAGATGTCGGTGTACCGACGAGGATGACTCAAATGTTTCAACAGGCTTGCTGCTGGATAAACGGCAACATCGTACCTGCGTCACAAGCAAAGATCTCAGTTTTTGACCACGGTTTTCTCTATGGCGATGGTATTTTTGAAGGTGTGCGCTTTTACAATCAGAAAGCATTTCGCCTGCCCTTGCATTTAAAGCGTTTAAATCGTTCCGCAACTGCTTTACAGATAACGGTTCCACTTACCACAGAGGAACTGGAACAGGCTGTTGCTACAATTATTGACGCTTCACCATTGGCTGAAGGCTACTTGCGAATAGTTATCACACGTGGCATCGGCCCACTTGGTATTAATCCAGCGACTTGCCAGCAACCCAATGTGATAATCCTGGCCGACCAGTTACAGATAGTAACTGAAGAACAACGGTCTCAGGGTGTGCGAGCGATCATTGCTGCTACACGCCGTTTATCACCTGATCGACTTGACCCGCGCATCAAGAGTTTAAACTACCTGAATTCAATATTGGCACGGATGGAAGCGAATTATGCCGGCGTTGAAGAAGCGATATTGCTTAATGATCGAGGCTGTGTGGCAGAAGGTACGGCGGACAACCTGTTTATTTTGCGAGATGGAGAACTGTTAACACCTCCTGTAACTGAAGGGGCTCTCGCGGGTATTACACGGGCAACAGTACTGGAATTGGCGACAGTAGAAGGTATATCCACAAGGGAATCGGTGTTGACGCCTTATGATTTGTACACAGCAGATGAGTGCTTCTTGACCGGAACTGGCGCAAAATTAATTCCAGTCCGAGAGATCGACGGTCGAAAAATCCAATCCTGTCCAGGGAACGTTTTTCAACAATTGTCGCTGGCTTTTACTGAATTGATTCATAGGGAAACCTTATGAACCCCGACTTCTTCGATGGTTGGCACGTACGGTTTCTATTCTCGAACAGACTCCAGCACCTCCTCTCACTCTATTGTTAAAACACTTACATAGTAGTAATCTTTTCTACATGAAATCTACGACACTACTCATTATGCGTCACGCGAAATCGGATTGGAGCATCGGGCATAAGACCGATTTTGACCGGGTTTTATCTGAACGTGGAGAAAAAGATGCGCCACGTATGGGGCAATGGATAGTAGATCAGGGTTATATGCCAGTTCAGGTGATTTGTTCACCAGCGCGGCGTGCAAGGGAAACCATCCTCTCAGCAGGAAAGGCATGGGATCTAAATGAAAATCAGATCGAATGGAACCAGGATATATACAACGCCAGTCTGACTCAACTATTAGTTATTGTTACGGCCGATCTTATTCAAGGGAGAATTAACTTAATCACGGGGCATTGTCCTGGGGTAAGCGAACTGCTTCTTTATTTGAGTGGAGACCGAACTCCCAATCAGGCCGGTGGCAATCTGATGCCCACAGCCGCTGTTGCCGTACTAAAACTAAACACCGAAAATCCGGCAGACTATGGCGGTTGGCAAATTATCGATTACATGAAACCTCGATTGTTACCTGACTACCGGGATTTGTAAGCCCATGACGGTATAAAGCACATGCTGCTGTTTCATGTTGGTTGGGCAGAAAGTTGTCTGAGAATAGAAAGCCGACTGTGGAAAAGTCCATATTGGGTCAAATTTTCCAATCACGCAGGTATACCTCTCACGCTCAAGAATACCCATTTTCAGCACGCATCTTTTCGCGACGGACGACTTTGCATAAGCTTGAAAGAGATAACTCTTCCTTCACTTTTACGCCTAGCCCTCCGCGAAAATCTACCCACTCAAAACGGGCATTCTTAAACGCGAAAGGTATAAATAGACCCACTACTCGCCTCAAATGATCGGAATATCTGACCCAATATGTGTTTCCCTCGCTACAGTTTTTATTCCTGGACGGCCAGTGTTGCAAGTTAGCGACACAGGAAGGCCTTTTACTACACCACACCCCGTAATTAGCCCCGATTGATGTCGCATTAAACCGACAGTTTCCGTAGGTATCTGCCTATAAACAATATTTATTCGCTTATCTTGATTTCTACCTCATAGTAACTCTTCGTTAAATTAACGGATGGTATGCCAAATGCATTCGGTTAATTACGAAAGGCAAGGAGGCTAGCGAAGGAAGTTGCCTGAAACAAATGTTGGCAAGAAAATATTCCATATAATCTGGAGGATAAGAATCATTTATGAAAATACTTTTTAACCATTTTATTATCGTTGCATTAGTCATCCCCTCACTCGCTAAGGCGGGTGGCTCGGAAACGACCTTTAGCGATCTGGATAAAGATGGGGACGGGAAGTTGAGTATTGTGGAAGCCGGTGCTCATGAAGGCCTTTCAATCCAGTTTATTAAACTGGATACAGATAAGAATGGATACTTAACGATAGGAGAAGTATCTGCCTATAAGCCGGATTTAACGGAATCTATACCTGGGATGGAATAAAATTCAGAACATTTGATCTTACGGATTTTGTTTTGATGCCATTGTAGATACTCTATTTCTATAATGCAGTAAAGTCCTTTTAGGTTCGATTTTCACTCAGCTTGACGCATATAGTGGGCCTATTCAACAAAATTTATCGGATAATTTCAGAACGGTTTTTCTACAGTTGGTTCTCTATTCTCAGACTACCCCAAGGTGATTGTCACCACTCCAGACTAAGGATTATTCATCAATAACACCATAGTCTTGGTAATGTCGTAAGTATTCCCATCACATCTATACCTCTCGCGCTCAAGAATACCCATTTTTAGTGCGCAGCTATTCGCGAAGATTATCGTTGTAGAACCTTGAAAGAGATGACTCTTCCTGCGATTCTACGCCTAGTCAGCTATAGGAATGACAATGCTTTTTGATGCTCATAAGGTATTGTCTTTCCTATAGTCTGAACGGTTTAGGAATGTTTCTCATTCCTATGACAGGAGGTTGTCCGAGAATAGAGAACCTACTGCGGAAAAGCCCATTTTCAGAACTCCTGATCTCACGGAATTTGTTTTGATACCTCCGTAGGAGGGGCTTTAGGCTCAGAACAAAATCCCATGAATTCCTATAACCTTTTGATTCACCGTGATGAGATCAGGTAGCCTGATTTTGGCCAGGTTGTCCGATCATTTTCGTTAAATAGGCCAGCTATTCGTCTCAAATGATCGAAAAATCTGACTCAAAATGGGTTTCCCTCGCTACGGCTTCTATTCTCGGACTGCCTCCTAGCCCTTCACAAAAATCTACCCACTCAAAACGGGCATTCTTGAACGCGAAAGGTATATTTCTGTTCATCCTGGCCGTCCAAGGTCGCTTTGCCTCCAATTCTTCCTGTAGAATTACCCAATTTCTCCTGTTCGACAAGATGAATATTGAAACCTTGATAGACGCCCGCTGGATCATTCCCGTAGAGCCGGAAGGGGTAACACTCCACAACCACGCTTTGGCCATAGCAGATGGTAAGATTATTGACATCCTGCCCACCGATGAAGCCCGGCAACGCTATCATGCTCGAAACACACATCACCTTGAACACCACGCCTTAATTCCTGGTTTGATTAACAGCCACACCCATGCGGCTATGTCTCTTCTACGCGGGATTGCAGACGATTTACCGTTGATGGAATGGTTACAGGAACATATTTGGCCTTGTGAGCAGAAATGGGTGAGTGAAGCATTTGTCCGGGATGGAACCCGATTGGCATTGGCGGAAATGATACGGGGTGGTACAACATGCTTTAGTGATATGTATTTTTTCCCAGAGGTCACTGCCCGCTGTGTGAACGAAACCGGAATCCGGGCAACGATTGGTATGATACTCGTTGATTTTCCCAGCGCCTGGGCTGAAAATAGTGATGAATACTTATCCAAAAATATTGCTCTCTATGAAGAGTTACGCAACGACCCATTGATTTCCACTGCCTTTGCGCCCCATGCGCCCTATTCTGTTAGTGACCAGACAATCAACAAGATGGTGGCAATTGCCGAAGAACTTGAGCGTCCCTTTCATATGCACGTTCACGAAACAGTAACCGAGATTGATAACAGCCTTAAACAGTATAAAATACGGCCTTTGGAACGACTGAAAAAATTGGGTCTCTTAGGACCAGATTTTATCGCCGTTCATATGACCCAACTGAATGATAATGAAATAGATGAATTAGCGAAATATGGTTGCCATATTGTCCATTGCCCGGAATCAAACCTCAAACTTGCCAGCGGCTTTTGCCCTGTCGTCCGACTACTGGATGCTGGAATCAATGTGGCCCTGGGAACGGATGGCGTTGCCAGTAATAACGATCTTGATATGCTGGGAGAAATGCGAACCGCTGCTTTACTGGCTAAAGGAGTTGCTGGAGACGCTTCTGTAGTGAAAGCATCACAGGCATTGCAGATGGCAACGTTAAATGGCGCCAAAGCACTGGGAATAGATAACGAAACGGGATCACTTAAAACAGGTAAATCAGCTGATATTGCAGCTATCCGATTGGATTCAATTGAAACCCAGCCGGTATTTGATCCGGTTTCTCAAATTGTGTATGCCGCTAACCGGGATCAAATTACCGATGTTTGGGTTTCCGGCCGCCAGTTATTGAAATCGAGAGTCCTGACTACACTCAATATTGAGGACATCCAATTGAAGATTAGCGAATGGGGAAATAGGCTGAGGAAAATGGGCTAGTCCAAAATTTTATTGATAGATATAATTTATACCTTTTGCGTTTAAGAATGCCCGTTTTGAATGGGTAGATTTTCGCGGAGGGCTAGGCGTAGAAATGCAGAAAGAGTCATCTCTTTTACAACGATGCCCTTCGTAAAAAAATGCATGTTGAAAATGGATATTCTTGAACGTAAAAGGTATACACACTGAATTGATACGGGAAACCCCGCATGACAACAACTGAAAACGTACACACCCACGAGATAAATAAATTTGGCGCCCTTGCTGAACATTGGTGGGATCCACTCGGTGACTTTAAAACATTACACCAGGTCAACCCATTAAGGCTCCAGTTCATCCAGGAATACTCAGAAATTGAAGGAAAACGGATTGTTGATGTCGGATGTGGCGGTGGGATATTGAGTGAGGGTTTAGCCCGGCACGGCGCTTCGGTCGTTGGAATCGATCTCAGTGAAGAATTGGTGGAGATCGCCGATTTACACAGCTTGGAGTCGGGGCTCAAAATCGAATACCGAAAGATAAGCGCAGAATCACTTGCGGAACTAGAACCTGCTGGATTTGATTGCGTGACTTGCATGGAGTTGCTGGAGCACGTTCCCCGTCCAGCGTCTGTGATCAGTGCGTGTGCGTCGATAGTAAAACCTGGAGGAAAAGTTTTTTTCTCTACTCTCAACCGCAATCTGAAAGCGTATCTATTAGCTATTGTTGGAGCGGAATATTTACTCAGAATGATCCCTAAGGGTACTCATGATTACAATACTTTTATCCGACCTTCAGAGCTGGCGGAGAAGGCAAGAATTGCCGGATTAGAATTGGTATCAATGACTGGAATTGACTACCAGCCGTTTAGCCGCCAGTTTTATTTAACCGTTGATGTATCCGTTAACTACATTGCAGTTTTTAAACGGATGGAAACTTGAGTTTGAAATGGAGCATCAACTGGAATCTATACTTTTCGACCTCGATGGCACTCTGTTGGATACTGCACCTGACTTGGCTTTGGCTCTCAATGCCTTATTGTCGGATGAGGACAAACCGAAGCTTTCCGTTTCACAAATTCGTCCTTATGTATCCCAAGGCGCACGTGGGCTGATTGAGTTGGGGTTTGGGAAAAGGATTGATGAACCCTATTCAAATAGCCTGATTCAACGGCTAGTTGATAACTATAGTGCCAATATAGCCCAGGAAACCCAGCCTTTTCCTGACGTAATGGAGGTTATTGAAAACGTAGAAAACCGGGGACTGCAGTGGGGAATTGTAACCAACAAGAAAACATCTTTAACGGAAAGATTGTTAGATCAACTTGGTCTTTTCGGCAATGCATCTTGTGTTATTTGTGGGGATACCACTGCAAAGTCAAAACCTCACCCTGAACCGCTATTCGAAGCCTGCAAACGAGTAAATTCAACACCAGCGGAGTGTGTCTATATTGGTGATGCGGCTAAGGACATCGAAGCAGGCCGTAGGGCCGGCATGAGAACATTGATTGCTTTGTATGGATATATCGGAGAGGATGATCATCCGGAACAATGGGAGGCAACGGCAAAAATTTCTTCCCCAGGGGATTTGCTTTTGTGGCTTGATAGCCTATCATAGGCCTAATTACAAAGTATTTTAGTAGGTAATAGTGAACACGTTTGTTTCTCCCACTGATGAGGATCTTTCAGGCCGTATTATATTAGTTACCGGTGCAGCCGGTGGGCTTGGATCCTCTGCTGCCAAAGCCTGCGGCAGCCTTCAGGCAACCGTTATATTGCTTGACAAAGACGTCGCCGGATTGGAGAAGGTATATGACGATATTGTCGAATCCGGTGCACCACTTCCCGCGATCTACCCCTTCGACCTGGAATCTGCCACCGAGAAGCACTATCACGAGTTAGCGGAAACCATCAGTAACCAATACGGGATTATCCATGGGCTTTTCCATTGTGCTGCCCACTGCCCCGCGCTTGGCCCGATTTCTGATCTGGAAACAAAATCCTGGGCTAAGGTTCTAAATGTCAATCTCAATGCCCCGTTTTTATTAACTCAAGTTTTGCTGCCTCTCATGAGTAAGGCGAAGGACGCCTCCATAGTCTTTGTCTCGGACTCCTCCGCACGAAAATCGAATGCCTACTGGGGTGCTTACGCAGTGAGTAAAATTGGTTTAGAAGGATTTGCCAAAATACTTGCTGAAGAATTTCAAACAGCCGGCAAAATTAGAGTGAATACCCTTATACCCGGCCCGATCAACTCCGCCATTCGACAACGCGCCTATCCTGGTGAAGATAGCAGTGAGCTCCCTCTACCGGAGAGCTTGGATAAAGTTGTTTGTTACCTTCTGGGATTGGCAAGCAAAGGAATCACCGGGCAAGTGATTAGTTCAGATTATTTGAGGGTATAGACAATGAGTGAACAAGAACGAATCGCGTTAACACGGGATGTCGATGTCATAATGATTCCCGATGGAACTGCCAGTAGTCTTCCCCAGAATCATACCGTAACTATCCATCAATCGCTGGGGAATAGTTTTACCGTGATTACCGAACACGGGCATATGGTTCAGATCGCAGGAGCAGATGCGGATGCTCTCGGAAAAGAGCCTATTGAAATAGCTACTCTGGTTTCCGGATCTGACATTCACGCGGTGGAACAAAACTGCTGGGAAGTGATGAAAACGGTCTACGACCCTGAAATTCCAGTTAATATCGTAGAACTGGGTTTAGTTTATCATTGCAAAGTCAGTCCTATCGCAGAAGGGCAATACAGCGTTAATGTCATCATGACGCTAACCGCTCCTGGCTGCGGAATGGGGCCTATGATACAAAGTGAAGTAGAGATAGGTATAAAAAAACTTGATGGCGTCCAAAGTGTTAATGTCGAAGTCGTATTAAGTCCCCCCTGGGAACGTGAAATGATGTCAGAAGCGGCCCAGCTTCAACTAGGAATGATCTAGGAGTAGGAGGCTCCCGAGGAGAATCGAGAACCTACTACGGAAAGCCCATTTTTGCCAGATTTTCCCTGCTACAGTTTTTATTCTCGGAAAGTCTACTTGTAGTCCTTCAATGTTGTATTGACGGGTAGAGAAGGTTGAGAAGTGGTCAGCTGCTAGGCGCGCGAGCGCAAGGCTAATTCAAGCGAGTGCAACAACGCAGATGGCCACTTATCGGCTGACTATACCCGTCAGTGCAATGTTGACGGTGTACTAGGAGGCTGTCCGAGAATAGAGAACCTACTGCGGAAAAGCCCATTTTGGCCAGATTTTCCGATCATTTTCGTTAAAATAGGCCCACTATTCGCCTCAAATGATCGAAATATCTGACTCAAAATGGGTTTCCCTCGCTACGGTTTCTATTCTCGGACAACCTCCTAGTAGTCCGTTCCAAGTACCGTATTCCACCCCCCACCAACCAACTCCCTCTTCAGCTTAAAAGTGTAACTAAATATATACACTTTTTTGTGCATTAAATTGCACTTTGGTCTATTCATCTGATTAATTAAGGGTTATCCTAATTAGTCAGGTTATTATATGGATGGTTTTTTTATTGCGCATGTTGGCGTGTAAATTTATCTGATGCAAAAGCCCTTTAGTAGAATTTTTGCCTATACTTAAAGAGCTAATGTAAGACATAACAACGAATACGAGGACAATTTTATATGTGGCTTCGTCCTCTAATTGAGTAGCAGATCTTTCACGCGCCAGCATACCTCTGTAACTGTTCAGATTGCTGTTTTTGCTTCAAAGTAAGAAAACCAGCGCGGTTGGTAAGGAATGGAAAACAAATAACTTGGACATTATGGCGCAGTATTTTTGTTTGCCTTGAAGGCGTGGCAACAGGCTCATAGCAGGCTATGTAACTGTTGCCGCAACGAAAAAGGCGAGCAAAAAGGCAAGTCAGGATGTTCAAGTTATTTATTTTCCATTCCTAAGGGAAAATGAGCATGTTTTACCCGGTTACTGAACCAGACAGAGCGGACTTTATAGTTCATTCTTCCTTTTCACTCTATTACTAACGGTATTGCGATGAAACAATTTAGGACTGTCCTGCTATGTTTTCTATTTTTTACCATCCTGGGTTGTGACTCTCTCGAAGAAAAAAAAAGCAAGTATCTACAACGAGGTGAAAAACATCTAGAATCAGGCGATTTGGAAAAGGCCAGGATAGAAATAAAAAACCTTCTGCAAATCGACTCAGAAAGCGCTAAAGCCCATAATTTGTACGCACAGATAGAAGAAAAGAGAAAACAGTTTGGTGTCGCCTTCTCGCACTACTTAAAAGCCAATCAACTTGACCCTTCGAATGCCGACGTTAAATACCGTTTAGGCAAGCTGTATCTACTTTCCAATAAGCCTGAAGAAGCGATGGACTTAGCTGATTCTGTCCTACAATCTGATCCCAACAATGCCGATGCAGGTATCCTTAAAATCGCCTCCCTCGCTCGAATTGAAAGTCCAGCTGCTGCTATTGAAGATGCACAAAAACTAGTAGCATCCCATCCAAACAAAGACACCGCGATCATACTATTGGCTGGTCTTTATCGTGAAGAAAATAAATCGCAAGATGCGGTTAAAACACTCAAAAATGCGCTCGCTTCACTCCCTAAAAGCACATCAATCCGTTTGATGCTGGCAAGTATTTTTCTCGAACAAAAAAATCTCTCTGAAGTCGAAAGGTTTTTGGAAGAGATTCTGGAGATACAACCCGACAACTACGAGATAAGCATGCAACTGGTACGGCTCTATGCAACTCAAAAGAGATATGCCGAAGCTTATGCTATTTTGGATCGATCTGTTCAACAAGTACCAAACGACCACAAAAGGAAGCTTTATTTAGCGGATCTGGTCTTTGTATGGAAAGGGCTGGACGAAGCTGAAAAAAAACTAAAACAATACATCAAAGAATACCCCGAGATTGGCATATTGAATCTTGAGCTCGCATCGCTGTATAAAAACACGGATCAATCTGAAAAAGCTAAAAGTCTGTATCGGGCGATCATAAAAAAATCGGCAGAAAATTCAGACAGACTAAAAGCCATGAATCTACTCGCCAAGCAACTCATGGAAGAAAGAGATATTGAGGGCTCTAAAAAGCTTGTGGATGAAATACTGCGTATTAATCCAAAGGATTACGATACTCTAATGCTTTCTGGAAAAATAGCGCTCCTCAGACAAGATTACTCTTCAGCTGTCACGAAGTTCCGTAGTTTGATTGGTGAAACCCCGGATTCATCCGAGACCTTACTATTCCTCGCCCAGGCTCATAGTTTGAATAATGAACCGGCGCTAGCTTTAGAAGCATTGGATCGTACGATAGAGTTAGAGCCTGAGAATAGAAAAAACCGGCTCGCACTGGTCGATTTCTTTTTAAAAAGTTCTAACTATCCGAAAGCACTTGAACACATCAATGCCCTACTCGCAGTCTTCCCGGATGACTTATACGCCATAAATTTAAAATCAAAAATGCTGTTGGCGACTAACAATATGGATGATGCCTATCGGCATATTCAAAAGAACATAGAACGACATTCCGATGACTTTCGATTGCAAATGCAACTCGCTGAAATTTGTCTGCTCAGAAAAGACTTTAAACAAGCAATTAAAACTTATGAACGGGTAATCGAACTCAGCCCCAAATACTATGAAGGGTACCTAGGTCTGACCCAGGCTTCCCTACAAGACAAACAAGAAAAAAAAATACATGAAAAATTGGTTCGATTAGCAGATACTGATGTTGGAGAATATGCCGAGTTACTTCTAGGCATAATTTCTAATTTCCAAAACAACATTTCTACTGCAAAACAACACTATAAAAAAGCAATCAAAAAAAACCCTCAATGGGTTCACGCCTATATCACGTTAGGCGCAAGCCAGATTTCTGAAGGCCAATATGAGAAAGCGGTAAAAACGTATCAAGAAGGCCTTAGCAATGTACCCGACAATCAATCGTTGAGAATCGTGCTTGCTGTTTCATACAGTAAAGCCGGACAAATAGATAATGCGATAAAACAATATGAGACCATTCTGGACAGTTCGCCAGGCGATGCGATAGCAGCCAATAATCTTGCTGTGCTGCTGTCTGAGGGGAAAGGCGATAAAGAAAGTCTTCAATTGGCAGTCGGACTTATTAAGCCGTTGGCTAGCTCAGGAAATCCTCCATTCCTGGATACCCTGGGATGGATTTTCTATAAACTGGATGATACGAAACAAGCGATTTCTCTATTGGAACAGGCCGTCAACAAAAAACCCACTTCTGCTGTTTATAGCTATCATTTAGGCATGGCATATTTAAAAGCAGGCAGAAAAATACTGGCCTCAAAATATCTGGAGAAATCATTGAGCCAGAAGGGAAGTTTTACTGGAAGTGATATTGCAAGAAAAACGTTTGAAAGTATTTCGAGCGCGAGTGATTAGAACCTTTGGAAAAGTTTTCAACCGAAAGCGTTCCTGGCAGGTCATCAACCCGTGTATACCTTTCGCCATATGGCCCGCTCGAATTTAGAAGCCAGTGTTTATAGCTCATTCCGAATCCCAAACTAAAATCCATGCCTCAGAATATTCCTCATTTAGTCGCCCACCGTGGTTTCATGAAGGAATTTCCGGAAAATACACGACTTTCCATCGCTCAGGCGATTCGGCAAGGTGCCCACTTTGTAGAATTTGATGTTCAATGTACTAAAGATCATCAACTAGTTGTCATACACGATGATACATTAGAGCGCACGACCGATTCATCAGGTGCAGTTAATGAAATGGCTTTCGCGGTAATGGAGCATGTCAGCGCACATGAGCCTAAGCGATTCGGAGAACAATTTAAAGGCGAATCGCTTGTCACGCTGAAACAGATGATGGAAACCATCAAACAATCAGCCGCGGTCCATGTATTTGTCGAAATCAAAGAAGAATGTCTGAATTTCTTCGGTCATGAACACATCATGGATTACCTGCTTGATGAGCTGTTACCACACCAAGAATACTGCACTATCATTTCTTTCGATGAAAAAGCGATAGAAATTGCGCAATCTCGCTCGTGGTCTGTAGGTTGGGTCATTCATCAATATGATGACTCCCACTATCATCGCGCCAGACAACTTAACCCCGAATACCTCATTTGCAATCATCAAAAACTGGATCTCAATAACCCGCCTTGGCCAGGGCCATGGCAATGGATGCTTTATGACATTACTGATGCAGCTTTGGCTCTTGAGTACGCTCAGCGTGGCGTCAACTTTATTGAAACCGAAGATATTGGTGCGATGCTGAAAGATCCTTTATTGCATAGGACGTAAGATTTGGATCAAGCTTCTAATTTTTAAACATAGTAGCTTACCAATCCTTTATTCATCTCATCCTGCATTACTGTCTCTTCACGACTGTCCATATCACCAGTGCTCTCTTCGTCTGAAAGCATCCCAGCATAGGGCCTCTCACCCTTCTGCTCCTGAAAATCTCTCCGCTCTGAAAACGTTTGCTCTGAGACATTTACATCACGCAACTCAATTTGCTGCGCCATGAATGTTTCGCGTAGCTTGGGAAGCGCGGCTTCGATCGCCTCCCGGACTACCGAATGCTGGGAAGAAAAGACGATTTCCGCTTGGTCTTGATTGATTTGAATTCGGACCTCCACTGGCCCCAAATGACGGGGGTTAAGGCGTAGTTCTGCAGTATGAAGGGAATTACGAGTCATCCACGCCACTTGTTCACCAAACTCCTGATCCCACCCTTGTTGGCCTAAGGGACTCTGGATAGTGGGTTGGATTGAATTGCCGGCAACGGCCTGGTTATTTACTGGCGCTGGAACCACGCCGGGCACTCCAGATAATAGGTGAGCAGCAACTTTGTGAGTTGCCGAAACTTCACTATTCTGTGCAAAAATTTTATCAGGCAGATCTCCTTCATCCGAACTGTTCGCCATATTCGACCGAGACTCCCCATCCTTTGTGAATCCTGATTCCGAGTTTTTATAACCCATGCTCTCCACCAGCCGGTCTGTAATCGGTTTCCCGTCAAGTGTTGTGGTTTTTTCCCCATCAATCTTTGTTTCTGACTTCTGAACCAAGCCTACTTGCTGCGCCATGGCATAGGAAATCTTTTCATTGTCCACATCAATTCCTGAATCTGCAGCCGCTATAAAATCAGATTCATGATCTTGCTCTGTCCTTCTCGCCAATTGATCATCGAACGCTGAATCAGATTCAGTATCTCCTATTCCTACAGCCGTTGCAGAATCAATAAAAGCAGAATTTTCTCCATCAGAAGAACCAGCCAATTGCCGAATAATTTTTTCGATCTGTTCTGGTACCAAGGGATCGGACAAGCTGGTTAGTATCGGGATATCAGCAATTTGCTCTTCAGATAACAGACCTTTTTCCATTTGTTCCCTAATCTCACTGGTTACAGGAAGATCTGTTTCCTTTTGCGGCAAAATCTTGCCGACCAGATCGGCTAGCTGCTCTTCCGTATCAATATCGCCTTCCTCGGCTGATTTCCCCTTAAGCTTTTCCAGCTCGCCCAACAGTTGTTTCAAAAATCCAGCGGCATCTCCTTTATTCCCAGCAATACCGATCGTTTCGAGAATTTCATCGCCCTTAGTAGTAGAGAGAGATTTTAAGCTAACTTGATCAATTTCCATTACACATGCTCCAAACTTATTTTCATTCGCTGCTATTATCCAAATAACAATGCACTTTTTTTGCCAACTATACCTTTCGCGTTCAAGAATGCCCAACGATTAATACCTGCTAAATTGAGTTCCATCTTTTCGTCGACCTGCTTTATCATCCATAGCCGTCTGTTCTCGTTTATCCTGTTCGTTCTGTTCCAGCTCAACAGCCTGCTCCCGAAACTTTTGAATACCTTGAGTTTTGACATGTGCTGATTCCCAAACTTTTCGTGAATTTGTTAGCTGAGGCTCAAGTTGCTGCAACGCTTTCTTCTGATCACTAATCGCTGAATTTATGTTCGCCATAAACATCTGAAATTCTTGGAGTTGCCCTGGCGATTGGCTTTTTCCACCAACACCTCCAAACTCTGATGAATAATTGCTACGAAATTCTTCCAGTGTATTTAACTGCTCCATTAACGCTTGTTTTTCTCCAAGACGCTGACTTAACGCTTGTGCTGCTCCTTGTTCTTTTTTCTCCAAAAGACCAACAATCATTTTTAGCCGTTTTGACTTCTTCATTATTCAATAGCTAATTCAATATCGATTGCAAACCTTCCAGACTATGCTGATAATCAACCGCATCATCCATATTCTGCTGCAAAAACGATAAAATTTCCGGATGTAAGCGAATCGCTTCGTCAATCCTGGGATCACTTCCCTGTTGATAGGCACCAATACTGATGAGATCTCTATTCTGTTGATAAGTCGAATAATTTTCGCGAATTTGTCGGGCAATCTGGAGATGGTTGTCATCCACGATATCTGTCATAACCCGACTGACTGATGCTTCGATATCAATGGCTGGGAAATGGCCGCTTTCAGCAATTTTTCTGGATAATACGATATGCCCATCTAATATGGCTCGGGCGGCATCAGCGATGGGATCATTGTGATCATCACCTTCAGTCAATACGGTGTAAAACGCAGTAATTGATCCACCCCCTTCATCGGCGTTACCGGCACGTTCCACCAAAGTGGGCAGTTTTGCGAACACGGAGGGTGGATAACCTTTGGTTGCGGGTGGCTCATCAATAGCCAGAGCGATCTCCCTTTGGGCTTGAGCGAAGCGGGTAAGGGAATCCATCAGCAGCAAGACGTTTTTTCCTTGATCACGATAATACTCTGCGATGCTGGTCGCCAGCATCGCCCCATGCATTCGCATCAGCGGCGGATCATCTGCGGGCGAGGCGACAACAACTGCACGAGCGAGTCCTTCTTCTCCCAGAGTTTTCTGGACAAATTCATTGACTTCCCGACCCCGCTCTCCGATCAGACCCACTACAATAATATCGGCATCGGTATAGCGGGTCATCATCCCGAGTAAAACACTTTTCCCTACCCCACTGCCTGCAAATAATCCAATTCGCTGACCTCTCCCGACACTGATCATTGCATTGATCGCTTTGATACCCACATCCAGAGGTTCCCGAATGGGCTTTCTGCTGAGTGGATTGATTTGTTGACCGGTCAACGGGTAAACAACTTCTGTCGATAACGACCCTTTCCCATCCAAGGGTTTACCGGAACCATCCACAACGCGCCCCAACAAGCCGGGCCCTAATCTTGCTGAACAAATACTCCCTGTGGGAATAACCGGACAATCGGGTTCGAGACCTTGAATATTACCTGTTGGCATTAAAAATAGTCGCTCATCAGCGAAACCAACGACTTCCGCCTCGATTTTCCGACCATCAGGTGTTTTTACTACACAGCGGCTACCTATTGCCGCCCGGCAGCCAACTGCTTCCAAGGTCAAGCCTACCATGCGAGATAGCTTTCCCTCGACCACCATGGGAATAGATTCTTTTAGACGACGGTTATAGGGCTGAAGCCGTTCACGCCAGATCGAGCTTCGATTCAACACTGTGACTTCATTGTCATCTATTGATTCATTCATACCGTACGTTCGTCACCCCAACTATGGGCAATTACATCCGCAAGTCGTTTTTCCACTGTCGCATCGATACGGGAAACATCTGTATTGACACGACATCCGCCTCGAGTCAACGTTGGGTCTTCGGTTATTTCCCAATTGGCTGAAGCCTTATCGATTGAGAAGGCCGATCGCACCAATTCGGCATCGTCCGGATGGAGATAAAAGTACACCTTACGGGAAGATGACGGTAACGCTGCAATGGCTTCCCGAACTACGGCTAAGACTTGACCAGGTTCAGCTTTGATCTCCCGACGGACTAAATGTCGAGCGACTTGCATAGCCAGGGTAACGAGTTCCTGTTCTATTTGTTCATCAAGTTCTTTCAGCGGTTCAGACAGAATTTCAAGGAGCTGCTGGATCCGCTGGCCATCCTGTTCGGCTTTCGCCATTCCCTCTTTATAGCCCGTGTCATAACCTTTTTTGTAACCTTCATCATGGCCTTTTTTCTGGCCTTCCTGATAACCAGTATCTCGGCCCTGCTGTTCTGCTTCATCGAATGCTTGTTTCTGAAGGATGGTTATTTCTTCGACAGTAATCACTGGCGCTTCATCAACCTCCTCCTCGATTACAGTCTCGTTGGTTTCCTCCGCCCCGACTTCGGGCAATTGCCAGGGTAGCAGAGCTTCTAACTCATCTTCGGTAAATCGATTAGATGAGCTCATCACCACCACCACCACCTAATACGATTTCACCTGCTTCCTCTAATCGTCGAGCGGTTCCCAAAATATCCTTTTGAGCAATTTCCACTTCGCTAAGCTTGGCTGGGGCACCTGCTTCCAGATCATCTCTCAACATTTCCGCTGCCCGGGTGGACATATTCCTAAATATCTTTTCTTTCATGGCATCTTCGGCGCCTCTCAGTGCCAGCAATAATGAATCAGTTGAAATTTCTCGGAGTAAGGTCTGAATACCACGATCATCCACATCAACCAAGTTATCGAAAACAAACATTTTGTCCTGAATTTGTTGACCCAACTCAACATTTGCCTCCATAACCTGTTCCATCAACTCTGCTTCGAGTGTTGTCTCCATAAAATTGAGTATATTAGCTGCTGCATCAACACCACCGAGAGTCGATGACTTGGCGTTGCTACTCCCACTCAACTGTTTCTCCATGATCGAATCAAGTTCTTTAAGGGCTGATGGTTGGACACCTTCCAAACTCGCAATTCGCATTATCACATCGGTACGAACACGATCCTGCAAATAAGAGAGTGCTTCAGCAGCCTGGTCAGCATCAAGCAGGGAGATAATAATGGCGATAATTTGAGGGTGTTCCAGCCGAATCAGGTCAGCGATGGCTCTCGGCTCCATCCATTTCAACTGCTCCAGGCCTTTACTGTTGCGGCCGAGCAATATCCTGTCAATCATGCTCCCCGCTTTGTCCTCTCCCAAAGCATCAGTCAGCATATTGCGGATATATTCATCGGAATCTATTCCAATAGACGTCTGGGTTTTGATGATTTCTATAAAATCTTCCATAACGGTTTCAACCATATCGGTAGAAACACGATCCAACCCCGCCATGGCACCGCCTATTTGTTGCACTTCCTTCGGCCCCATATGCTTTAAAATTCTGGCAGCACGTTCTTGTCCCAACGCCAACAGGAAGATCCCGGCACGATCCATACCTTCAATATCGGATGCCGCGGTATTTTCTACATTATCTTCCGCCATCGGTTCCCATCCAACTTTTAATCACTTGCACTACCCGTTTCGGGTCTTCATCCGCCATTTTTTGGGCGAATTCCAATTGTTTCTCATAACTCAGCGGCCCTTCCAGCAATAGCATCTCGCCATTGGGACCAAGAGTGAGCAGATCATCTTCTAATTCGTTATCACGTTCTGACCCTTCGCCTTCACCCTTACCTCGTTCACCATTGCTTTCTTCCTGCTCAACAATCTCTCGAGCCACCAAGCCTCGCATCGCTGGCCTCAATACACCAACAATCAGAAAGACTACAACAAGCGCAGCCAAAATCTGCTTAACAACTCCGGCAAACCAGGGTTGCTCCCAAATAGGTAGTGCAGGTAGCGGTTCAATTGGTTCAGGTACTCTGAATGCTACGTTTGTCACGGTAACACGATCGCCTCTGTTGGCATCATAACCGATAGCCTGTTTTACCAAATCGGTAAACCTGACGATATCTTCTTCGCTATAGGGTTGCTCCTTAATCCCCCCTTCCTCTTGACGAATGCGCATATGATCAATCACCACTGCAACACTTAAACGCCTAAGGTCACCCGTTGATTGACGAATATGACTGATGGTTTTATCTAACTCGTAGTTTCGAGTCGCACTTTTCGACAGGTTGATGGCAGAATCTCCATTTTCACTTCCCTCTTCTCCCGTAGCGACTTCAGGCGCAGTACCAGCAGCTGGTGGTTGATTGGACAGAGCGCCCGGCACACCTTGAGCGCCACCCATGCGATTTTGCTCATCAATCGTATGCTCACTGCGAAGTGCCGGTAGATCAGGATTAAAACGTTCCTGGGTTCTTTCGGTAATGGTGAAATCAACATCAGCTGTTACTTGGGTACGGATACTCTCGCCACCAACCAGGGGCGCTATAATATTTTCCACTCGTTCCATCAAGTGGTTTTCCAATCGTTTTTTGTAATCGAACTGTTTTGAAGTCAATTCCATTTCAGGATTGCTGCTCGGATCGTTCAGCAGCCGACCACGCTGATCCACCACAGTAACTTGCCCCGCTTCAAGCAGAGGCACTGCTGAGGCAACCAAATGAACAATTGATTGGATTTGTACTTTATCCAAAATCCTGCCACGATACAGATCGATGATTACTGAAGCACTGGGCTTTTTGCGGTTCCGGATAAACACCGACTGCTTTGGCAATGCCAGAATCACCCGCGCTGCTTTTACACTTTGGATCGAGGTAATAGACCGAGTGATCTCACCTTCAAGCGCGCGTTTATAGCGTGCTTTTTCAACTATCTGACTAACACCAAATCCGCTTTCTTTCTCCAGTATTTCGAACCCAAGGCCATCAGACCGGGGAAGCCCCTGTCCCGCTAACTTCATGCGAACTTTGTTTATATCATCACTGGTTACCAGAATCGCCCCGGTAGTACTCTCCACTCTGTAGTCTACCTCCAGTTTTTCCAAGGCATCCAGAACTTCACCGACATCCTTGTCTGCGACACTGGCGAACAATAAACTATAATCTGGACTCTGTGACCACAATACAACAGCGACTCCGATAGCTATACTAAAAGCCAACCCCAGGATGAGCCCCATCTGCTTCGCAAACGGTAGCTTATTCATTGCCCGTATAGCCGGATGCCCACTTTCCTGTTCCGTGCTGATTACACTCGCTTCACCTGCCAGGGCAAGTTGAGTGTTTTCTTCTTGGTCTACTTCCATCAGTGGTCGAATCTACTATTTTTAGTTCTGTTTTGTAAGATATACCTTTCGCATTTGAGAGTACTCCGTTTAGAGTGCTTCAGTTTTTGTGAAGGGCTAGGTGCAAAGACGTAGCAATAGCAAGCTATTGGAAGGCTTTGCAACGACGCCATTTGCAAAAAAAGACGTACTATAAATGGCGTATTCTTGAACGCGAGAGGTATATACACCTTTTTCATACCTTTTACATTGGCATATTCATGGTGTCTTTATAGGCTTCAACCAATTTATTTCTGACTTGTACCATTGCCTGGAAGGAAACATTGGCTTTTTGTAGAGACACCATGACTTCGGACAAACTAGCGTCGGTTTCACCCGTTTCAAACGCCTGCGCCAATTTTCCGGCTTGTTGTTGGGTTTCGTTGACGCTATCGATGGATTGTTTTAACAAGCTGGAAAAATCACCTGATTTTTCGACTTCTGCGCTCGCAGTACTACCGCTAGACTCGATCTTCATTGTGCGCATCTGCGCCAAGACCTGATTGATATCCATGTTACTCATATGATTCTGACCTTATACGTTTCTAGTTCTGAACAGATATGCATTTTACGCGCCATGAATAGCGAGATAATTAACACGGCATCGTGACGCCCGCTTCTCGCATTCGTGCAATTTTATATCGTAGTGTTCTGGGACTAATTCCAAGCCTGTCCGCTGTAGATTTTCTACTGCCCGACTCTTCTTTTAGGGTATCCAGTATTATCTTTTCTTCAACTGATCGCAGACCCTTGCCTAAATTGTCCGGTGATATTTCCACTTCTGCCAACTCAGCATTGGAAACTGTAGAATAGTCATCAAAGTCTAGCACCAGTTCATCCATTCCAATGGTCTCCCCCAGGTTAAGAATCAACGCTCGTTGAATGACATTCTCCAACTCTCTCACATTACCCGGCCATGGGTGATTAAGAAGGTATTGTTCCGCCTTCAGATCAAAATGTGGCAAGGTCTTGCCGCCATCCCAATGGCGTTGCAACATAGCCTTAGCTAATGGCAATATATCCGCTCTACGTTCCTTAAGCGGCGGAATTTTCAAAGGAAAGACATTGAGGCGGTAAAAAAGGTCTTCTCTGAACTCGCCTTCCTCCACCTGTTCTTTCAAATTACGGTTCGTCGTCGCGAGTACTCGGACATCCAGACTTATGACACGACGACCACCCAGCCGTTCAACTTCGCGTTCTTGCAGCACCCGAAGCAACTTAGCCTGAAGTCCAATGTCCATTTCGGTAATTTCATCCAGCAGTAGAGTTCCACCCTGTGCCTGCTCGAACTTACCCGGTGTCGACTGATAGGCCCCGGTAAACGCCCCTTTCTCGTACCCAAAAAGAACCGCTTCTAGCATATTGTCAGGAATTGCTGCACAGTTAATCGCAATGAAAGGCTGGTTCTGACGTGGTGATTGCTGGTGAAGATAACGTGCGATAACTTCCTTACCTGTACCGCTATCGCCTTGAATCAAAACCGTCGCATTGGTTTTTGCAACCCTTGCTGCGAGAGAGTATAAACGCTCCATTTTGTCATCTTTGAAAATCTCTTCAGAATTGTCAGTAGGCCTTTGGCTAATATGACGGGAGACCAAATCAAGCAGAACATCCACTTCAAAGGGTTTTATCAGATAATCTACTGCCCCCGTCTGAATGGCCTTGACCGCTTTTTCGATCGTCCCGTAAGCCGTCATGAGTAAAACTGGAACATCATAGCCAGCCGATTGGATGTGTTGCAATAAGGTTAAACCATCCATTCTTTGCATCTGGACATCACTCACCACCAGTCTGAACCGTTGGCGGGACATCAGTTCCAACGCCTCATGACCGTTGTCGGCAGCAGCGACTCGATACCCAGCAATTTCTAGAGTATCGGTGAGCGCCTCACGTAGCGATAAATCATCTTCAACAATTAAAACGTCGGCATGTTTCATAAGATTAATTCTCTTTATTGCTCCAACAATCCACTCGGGATAAATTCTCTATGGGTCGGTAGTGGTAACTGAATTTGGAATTCTGTGCCTTTGCCTAATGTGGATTCACATCGAATACTGCCTCCGTGGGCTCGCACAACGCTATCAGCAACAGCCAGACCCAGCCCAGTACCATTCGGTCGTGTGGTGTAGAAAGGCTGGAAGATGGACTGTACTTGATTGTCAGGAATTCCAGGGCCTTCGTCTTTCACAGAAATGGTGAGATAGGCTTCCTCAGTTACTCGAGCTTCGAGCGTCAACCGGCCATTACCTTGCATCGCTTGGCAGGCATTGGTTAACAGGTTCATTAGAATACCTTGCAGCGCATCCTCGTTTCCGAGTAATGTGACTGTTTTGGCTTGATTTACAATTCTAAAACTCAAATGAGTGTCGCTCAGATAGGGCTCCATGGCCTCAAACACCTTGTCTAATAAGACTTCCAAGGTAAATTCTTCCTTTTCATAGCGACCATCTTTGGCGTATACAAGCATGTCATTCACCTGTCGCTCTAGATGTTTAAGCCGCTCCAGTAACTTGTTGGCGAATTTCCGGCTTTGTTGTTCTGTCAACTCTGTGCTTCTGGTCAGTTGAGAGGCGTAAAGTATCGCAGAAGAGAGCGGGGTGCGCACCTGATGCGCCAGACTAGCTACCATTTCACCCATGGCGGAAAGGCGCTGTTGGTGACTTACCATTTCTTGTAACGACCGCATTTCGCTTACATCAGTCAGCAAGATTATCCGGCCTAAACCATCACCCAGGGGACGTACTGATATACTCACATAGATACCGTTGATAAGTTGCCGTTCGTGGGGATTGTCCGAGGGAGGCTGCATCCGGGTTTTGAGGATGTTTGCCCAAGTTTGATCCGATAACGGACTGCCTAACATTTCAACCGCAACCTGGTTCGAATCGACGATTGTTTCTTTATCATCGAGCACCACAACACCCCCAGGCAAGGCTTCAAGGAGTTGCTGCAATCGATTTGCCAGCTGTTCCTTTTCTCCCAGCGTTTTAAGACGTTCACTACGGGCAGCAGCCAGCTCTTCACTCAGCAAAGCAACTTGAGACTCCAAGCCATGATAGGAGTCGGTAAGTTCCTGTGACAGCTGATTGAAAGCAAGGAAAGCGTCTGTAAGGCGCTCGGTGGAATCGTTAGGATGTGGCTTGATTACTCACCTCTAATTTCTGGATATTTAAACAACCCAGAAACATGCAATCACTATGCCGAATTATTTTTTATTTTAGGTCAGCATGTTACCGAAAGAGATGAATGGAAAAGTCAACTATTCGACACTTCTTCACTCCGGTGCAAACCATATTTTCGTAGTTTTTCCACCAAGGTCGTTCGTCGCATTTTCAGCCGTTTTGCAGCATGGGCAACCACACCATTGGATTCTTCCAGTGCTTGGCGGATCAAATCTGCTTCCAATGCGCTTAAATGCTCTTTCAAATCCAGTCCATCTTCTGGCAATCCCGAGTATTGGGCATCTGGAGAAAGTGGAATTTCAGGTTGCCGTGAATCGAAATCGGTCGTATTGTGCTGCAGCGTTTTTGGTGTAGCACCAGTAGAGGAGCATTTTCTATATTTTTCCGGTAAATCACCGACATCAACACTTCCTTCAGGAAACAATATCGCCATTCGTTCCACTAGGTTTGCTAATTCCCTGACATTACCTGGCCAGTGATATTGCTTTAAAGCCATGAGTGCTGCAGGCGTAAAACGAACAGTACCGCGATTTTCGTTTTCTATTCGCGCCACCAAGTCGCCAACCAACATCGGAATATCTTCAGCTCTCTCTCGCAACGCTGGAACTTCAATAGGGAAAACATTTAGTCGATAGAATAAATCTTCACGAAACCGATTTTCTCGGATTTCTTCTTCGAGATTACGATGGGTCGCTGCGATGATCCGGACATCGGTTTCAATCTGTTTGTTACTACCGACCTTCTCGAAGATACGCTCTTGTAAAACTCGCAATATCTTAACCTGCATCGGCGACGGCATGTCACCGATTTCATCAAGAAATAAGGTTCCACCTTGAGCTAATTCAAATCGTCCCTGTCTCGAGGTTATTGCCCCGGTAAAAGCGCCTTTCTCGTGTCCGAAAAGCTCACTTTCCAAAAGTTCCCCAGGGATTGCCCCACAGTTCACAGGTACAAAAGGATGACGTTTACGAGATGAATGGTAGTGCAGATTGCGAGCAACAACTTCCTTGCCAGTCCCGGACTCACCGAGTATCAATACGGTTGCATCCGAATCCGCTACCTGTTTAATCAATCGCCGGGTAGCCTGAACACCTGAACTATTACCACCTAAACTTCTGAACAACTCAACTGAACGTTGTGGCGCATTACCTGAAATACCACCTTTAGTTGCGTGCAAATATTCTAGTTGTTCCACCAGTCGTTCTTTACTAATTGGCCATTCCAGGGTAGCTGCAAGATTACTAACCAAAGCAGACGCTAACTGCGGCGATCCACCTTGTCCGACCAACAATACAATGGGTACATTTTCAGACTGTTGTTTAATATTTGTGAATATCGAACCCAGTTTTTCACTGCCATCGCCTATTAAAACAAGATCCATTTTGTCCAGGTCTACCGATCCTGATTTATATTCTGAAGGTAAAATCGTGGTAACTTTATATTCAAGAAAATTAAATATGATTTCGACTTCTTTGCTTCGCTCCGTATTGATGTCGATCAGCAAAATACTTTTATCACTCATAATTAGTACTGGGATTTCCTTCCATGTAGTTATGCTGATAAGTTAATCATCGATTTATAAGGATGTCAAAATTTTGTCAGACCACTTCTGAGTCCATTGCGTATGGACAAGGTTGGTAAGATATAAACCACGCTTTTATTTCACCAATTTTACTTGACCGAATGCCTCACACGGCTAATCAATCAGCTATTTCTACGCATGCCCTTTCATCACTACAACCTGGCCGAAGTCTTAATGAGTCGGAATTTCTAACCCTGAAAACAATTCCTCTCGTTCCTTCTTATCCCGAATTTTCATTACTTTTTGAACCATCTCTTTGTTGAGGTGAGGAGCTAATCCTTCGATAAATTCATAGACAAAACTACGTAAAAACGTTTCTTTTCGCAATCCCACACTAGTTGTACTGGTACCAAATAAATGGCTGGCATCCAGCGCGACCAAATCGTTGTCGGTTTGCGGATCGTAAGCCATATTAGCAATAATACCTATTCCCAACCCTAACCGAACGTATGTCTTTATAACATCCGCATCCACTGCAGTTAATACTACGTCTGGTTGTAAATTTTCTAGGGAAAAAGCCTCGTCTAGACGTGAACGGCCTGTAAAACCGAACACATAAGTAATTATCGGATATTTCGCCACTTCCTTCAGCGTTAGTTCTTGGCTGTCAACCAAGGGATGATCTTTTAGGACTAATACGCATCGATTCCATCGATAACACGGAAACATAACCAAATTATCGAATAGGTCTAGTGCTTCCGTCGCAATCGCAAGATCAGCGACACCCTTTGAGGCAAGTTCTGAAATTTGCATTGGGGTTCCTTGATGCAAATTTAAACTAACCCCAGGGTATCGCTGCATAAAAGCCTTTACAATACTTGGTAGCGCATATCTGGCCTGAGTATGAGTTGTCGCGATAGATAATGCACCCTTTTTTTGGTCACGAAATTCATCTGCTACATTTCTAATATCCTGAGATTTTTCCATTATATCTCCAGCCAAACGAATAATCGCCTTTCCAGCAGGTGTCAATTCGGTAAGGTTTTTACCATTTCTGGCGAATATCGGAACGCCTAGCTCATCTTCCAACAATCTGATTTGTTTGCTAATACCTGGTTGGGATGTATAAAGTCTTTCAGCAGTAGCAGAAACATTAAGGTTATGTCTTGCAACTTCCCAGATATACCGCAATTGCTGAAGTTTCACGGCAGCCCCCTTTTATTCCTATTTGGCATAGATAAATTATTAATTATTCCTTTTAATTATATAAAAGTCGGGTTACATTATCTGCTCACAAACGCGATACTTTCGCTAGGA
>JAZGGE010000418.1:0-8037 GCA_036480195.1 Methylococcales bacterium | reverse complement strand
TAGGATCTCTTCGATGTGCTAATACCTAGAAGGCTGTCTAGGAGGCTGTCCGAGAATAGAAACCGTAGAGAGGGAAACCCATTTTGAGTCAGATTTTTCGATCATTTGAGGCGAATAGTGGGCTATTTAACGATAATGATCGGACAATCTGGCCGAAATGGGCTTTTCCGCAGTAGGTTCTCTATTCTCGGACAGCCTCCTAGCTGTGAATACATTCGTCCACAACGGCTTAACTGATCTCTCAAAGTGATAGGAAATTACATCTTCTGGGCATCATTTCTTAGACTAGAATATACAACACTAATTTCCTAATCTAACATGCTTTCAAGGCGAAAGGTATACTTTAAATCGAGATACCTGAGGTCGATTCATGCTGGCCACTATTTTCAATAAATAATAATGGCTTAACTGAATATTCAGCTGACAGGCATGGTATAAGCAGAAATTCCACGAGTTGCAAGATATTTTCTGCTTTAACATGAGGGTGAACCAAAGAATTACTGTGTTACCAACACTATATCGCAAAATGAAACAGCGTGATCGAAACTGTTTGTCCCGATTGAGATGTGACAAATAAATTTCCTGTTTTCAGTTGTTGTTTTCATATCTCCTAATTGGCTAAAAAAAGGCCAGTTTACTCTTCACAGATGGAATTTTCGTTATCAGATTGGATGATAATTGTTGAAAACAAGACGGAAAGTTCGCGTAATTCTAGCTCTTTGACCCTGTCAGGAAGATGTAGTATTGTTGTGTATGCATATACGTACAATTAGTAATCATTAGTTGACATATTGTATGTTTGTGCTTACTCAATGAATAAGGTTTAACATAAACTACTACTGAAACAGGATTATGAATACAAAAAGAAATATAAGTTTTGCAAATTTTGCTTTGATAGGATCACTACTGATTCCAGGTAACGATGCTATGGCCCTAGAATTTGATAACACTAAAAATAACGGAACAAAGAAAATTTGTAAAGTACTTTTAGATCAAGCATCGATGTCTCTAAAAAGCGCACTGGATTTAGCTGTCAATGAAGAAGACAGCGGCCTTGATTTTCAGATGTGGGGCGCAATAGTTGCGAGAGATGGCACCGTCTGCGCCGTTGCCCGTTCAGGTGAATTGGGCCAACAATGGCCTGGCAGCCGGGTAATTGCAGAACAGAAAGCGAATACTGCGAATGCCTTCAGTTTGGATGGCCTCGCACTTTCAACGGCAAACCTTTTTTCTGCAGTGCAGCCCGGTGGTAGTCTTTATGGCCTACAACATAGCAACCCGATTGATACCAATCGTGCTTACAAAGGACCGTACAAAAAGTGGGGAACCAACCGCGACCCAATGATTGGCGAACGTGTTGGTGGGGTAAACGTCTTTGGCGGTGGATTCGGATTATACGTCAACGGCAAAGTCGTCGGCGGTGTTGGTGTGAGCGGCGATACTTCCTGTGCCGACCATATGATCGGCTGGCGTGTCCGTCATCACATGGAACTTGATCGGATGGAAGGTGTTGGTGGCATTTCGGGTGATAGTGAACGACCGGACAACATCATTTACGATGTAAATGTCGGGCCATTCCCTGGTGGATTTGTTCATCCAGAATGTATTTCAACAGGCGACCAGACAACACTTCCACCGGTTCAATTATAGATTGTGCTTAAATCGAATGAAATGATCGATGCGGTGTTGAACGACTATCCAATCTGGTAGGCAAAACTTTCAGGCAGGCTGGTTTACGGAGTGCTAGCCAGTCCTAAATTATATTGGTTTTAAGCTAGTTTTTTACCATGAAGGACATGAAGATAATGAAGAGAAGAGAAGAGAAGAGAAGAGAACTTGACGATATGTCGAATATAATGTTCTTCATGTTCCTTCATGGTAAAAAATGAGATTATTTGAAATCAACATCTTTCCAAAGTGCATTCACCGTAGAACCCATTTGTAATAGAACCAAGAATTTCCCATGAAATTAGTTTTACAAATCGCCTTTGGCGTATTTCTCGGATCGTTGGGATCGGGGCTTGTCATCGATTACGTTCAGGCCTATCAGGATCGAATCATTAAAGAGGTAGAGGCAACCAAACTGGCCGAAGAAAAAAAGGCCCGACGTGAACAAGGTCGGCTCATTCGGGAAATGTTACTGAAGGGACGCCGCAAATTGGAAGCTTCCAAGGCTAAAAGGTCGGACCAAGATTCAATTCCCAACGATACCCAGACGCCAATATTCCAAGATAAGTAACTATTTTTTTTACCTGGATCCGTGAGTCCTTCATAACAAAATATTTTTTTTCATCAAAGCGTTACGAATTGCATCGACGGAATTAACCTGCACGGAGTCAAACCCTGCGTTCCGAGCACCTTCAACATTTTCACGCGTATCGTCGAAAAATAATATATTTCCAGGGGACTCTCCAATGGCGTTCGCTACTGCAAGAAATGCATCAGTATCCGGCTTGCGTACACCTATCTCTGAAGATACAAAGATAGTCTGGAACATCTGTAAAACCCGATCATATCTTTGCGTCCAATACGAGTGGTGGATTTTGTTGGAATTGCTGAAAAGATAGAGTGCAAATTGGTCTTTCAGTTGAAATAAAAGTGATTCAATCCCCTCGACTTCACTGCCAAGCATCGCCATCCAACCTTCTTCGAACTGCGAATCGCTAAGATCAACTTGCAGTGAATCACGAAGTGACCTGAAGTATTCTCGCGCTACAATCTCACCTCGTTCATGTTTTCGGTACGCCAAATCAATTGAAAAACGTGATCTCAGTTCATCTGAAGCTACCCCTGAATAGGTGCTCCAGATATCGAATGTATGGTTAAAATCTATTTCAATGACTACGCCACCGAGATCGAACAAAAGGACTTTCAAGGGACTAGACATCGTTATAGCTTCTTTAATAGTTTTTCAGGTTGTTCTGTTTATAAAAAAAGGACTCATTAGCCCCCGTAAGCAGCTTCGTAACCATCAAACCATTTGCAAAAGACAAGGCTTATTGGATAATACGAGTTTATTCTTACATTTCAGAGACCAATAGATCAATGGATACTAATAAATCCAGCAACACTTTTAAGAAACTCTCTAATAGTATTCCATCAATTGGTTTTTTGAGTCGCAAAAAGAGGGTTCTCGCCTTCATTAAAGTCACCGCGAAAGCACAAGAAATGATTGATGCAGAGGAAATCACAGAGGACGAAGCACTTATGCTTCTTTCGTTACTGGTCAGAAAAAATAAAGATTTTCAAAAATCTGGAATGATGACTGCGCTAAATTTAGCAGATATTAGCGCAGGGGTGATGAAACCGATTGGTGTTAAATACGCCAACAGCCTCCGAGCCCAGTTAAAAATGGCACCAATAGAGCAAAAAACTGCATTGGAATTATAGGTTAGCTGGAAAAGAACTGAGGAATCAGAATCAAATAAAATACAAAACTGGCGCCGGATTTTTGTTCATCTTCAAGGCCTACAAAGAGGCGCATAGCAAGCTATGTAACTCTTTGTACACCGCGGAAGACGGATAAAAAGACAAGTCAGTTGCGGATTTATTAATGGCGGCTCCTCATTTACCTCAGTCTTTTTTCAACAATTTGATTGGCTTGCCTTTCAGTTTTTTCCCTGGCGATGGCCCTAAATCAATTTCCGATGGTTTGTTGTGGGCTAGTCTTTCTTGCCGGACACGAACCAGATAACCTGCCAAGCCGCTGCCAGATCCAATCAGCACCACCAGCCCCACGGTCACAAGTTGGGTTAGCAACATCAGGGTTCCTGCGCCTACTGCTACAGTGAACGCAGCACCTACCTTGAAGTTAGCCTTGGCATGAACACGTTTCGTTTCTTTTTCTATTCTCTTAAAACTTTCAGCGGCTATCGCGGCTTTTTCCCGTTCCGTATCAATCAAAAGCTTTTCTCGTTCACGGGCATGATTTTCCTGTAACCCAACCAACAGCTCTTTATGAATATCACGGGCGATCGATGCGAACCAAAACGCAGACAGCACCCCTACAACCACTGCAAAAAGGCCGATGATCATCATCAACTGAATATTGCCAAGCCAGCCGAAAGCGATAATAACCAAGCCACCTGTAATAAGTTGTATTAGTAATATGCCGGGTAAATATTTTAACATTCGCTCAAAAATCTAGTTACAAACCAATGGTTATCTCCCCCAAATATGAGCATTCACAGCAGGTTGTTTTTCTTTACTTTTCTCTTGTAGTTGCTTTCGTTCTGGTTGGATGCTGCCGTACAATTTTTTGTTTTTGCTTGTATTTTTCTTCCTTGCCAAATTCGCTTTCCTTTTAGATTTTGAAGAGGCCGGAGGTGGCGGTACTTTTTTATCAGCTTCATAACCTTTAATTTGCTCACGTTCCAAACGAATATCATTGCGTTTTTCAATAACTCCAAAGTGTTGATATTCGTGATGTGAGATTAATGAAATCGCCAACCCGCTTTCGCCTGCCCTACCGGTACGGCCAATCCGATGGATATAATCATTGGGAGAGCGCGGCAGGTCGTAATTGATCACACAAGGGAGTTGTTCGATGTCGATGCCGCGCGCAGCAACATCAGTCGCAACCAAAATAGGTATTTTCCCTGATTTAAAGTCTCTTAAGCCAGCAGCCCGGGCGTTTTGCTGTTGATTTCCATGCATCGCTACCGCGTTAATACCACGTTTTTCCAGTTTATTAACGAGGTTATCGCAGGTTTTCTTGGCACTGCAAAAAACAAGCACCTGCTTCCAGACGTATTCATTGAGCAAGTACGCCAACAGATCATTTTTCTTTTCATGGTTGACGGTAATAACCCGTTGCTCAATTGTCACATTTTCCAGAGTTTCATCAATATTAATGATTACTGGTTTATTCATCATTTCGCGAACGAGTGTTCTAATACTTTCCGGAAAGGTTGCGGTGAACATCAGGTTCTGCCGCTTGTTTGGCAACATTTTATATATCCGATTAATCTCATCCTTGAAATCGCCTTTCATCAAGCGATCCGCTTCATCTACTACCAGCGTTTTCAATCGATTAAGTTTGATCGCATTTTGATTTTCCAAATCTAGAAAACGTCCAGGTGTGGCGACAAGAATGTCTGCACCACCACGTAGAGCCATCATTTGTGGATTAATTTTTACCCCCCCGTACACACTGAGGCATTTAAGTTGTGACTCGAAGTGTTCAGAAAATTGCTCAAAGACTTCTCGTATTTGTATGGCCAGTTCCCGCGTTGGAACAAGAACCAGTATATGTACGCTGTTTCCTCGAGAGTTATCTGAATCCTTAAACTGAGGGTCTTGTTTTCCCTGGTCTTGCTTTTTCCGGTCAATCAACCTTTCCAGCAAAGGCAATACGTACGCCGCGGTTTTACCTGAACCTGTTTCGGCGCGTACAAGCACATCTTTCCCTTCTAAGACAGCGGGTATTGTCTCAAGCTGTACATCAGTTGCCTTGTGATAGCCTGCTTTTTTTACAGCAGCCAAAAGTACAGGTGAAAAGCGAAATGACAGAAAATCAGACTTGTAAAGAGATTTGTTCATGGGATCCCAAACAGAATTTAAATAATCACGGGCAAAACCAGTTATCAACCTGACCATTGAGTCATTATAGAATCTAAAAAAAATCGGTTGAGTGTGAGATTATAGCGCAAGATGCTAGGAGGCTGTCCGAGAATAGGCTTTCCCGCAGTAGGTTCTCTATTCTCGGACAACCTTCAGACTACCTGACCTCGTCACAGTGAATCAAAAGGTTATAGAAATTCATAGGATTTTGTTCTGAGCCCAAAATAACGACTTCTCTTCGTAGGAGGGGCTTTAGCCGCGATCCAGCCCGAGATCGCGGCTAAAGTCCCTCCTACGAAGGTATCAAAAGAAATTCCACGAGATCAGGTGTTCTGACCTTCTGTCATTAGGAATGAGCAACATTCCTAAACAGTTCATTGGTTCCGCAAGCTTTAACTAAGCTACGATGAATCCTTTTGACTCCCGCCCATATTCCCTTCATGGTCTACCCACAAGTGGGAAACTCCCAGCTCTTCCAGCCAGGCAGCCCCTTTCTCTTCTTTGAGAATCGCAATGGTGCAGGTGCTGCCTGATACGACACATTGTTCAGATATTACCGAGACTGAGGCGAGACCACGTACCGGCCAACCGGTTATTGGGCTGAAAATATGACTGTAGCGTTTGCCTTCAATTATCATATAGCGTTCGGAATCACCACTGCTGGCGACGCTACCCCGATTAACCTTGATACTGGCAAGCGTTTTATCATGCATTCGTGGATGGCGAACGCCTACGCTCCAGGGTCTTCCATCGCTATGTGGGCCGATTATTCGTATATCTCCACCCAGATCGATAAGCCCATGGACCAAACCTTGTTGCTGAATTAGATTCGCTGCTCTGTCGACCGCATATTCCTTGCCGATCCCGCCAAAATCCAGCTCGATACCGGGTTCAAGAAAATTTAATCGGGGATTTTCCCACGCTACCTTTCCCCAACCTATTCTTCCCAAAAGGTTTTCAATTTCTGTTTGCTCCGGTATTCGATTGGATTTGAAATCCCATGCTTTGCGAAGAACTCCGGAGGTAATATCGAAAAGTCCATTGCTTTGCCGATAACAGGCGTCGGCATAGTCCAGAAGGGATGCGGTCTCTTCATCGACCACAATCGCCCCCCCTTTTTCAGCAATCTGATTAATTTGTGTTATCACACTGTCTTCCCGGTATCGGGAATATCGCGCTTCAAGCCGGTACACGTCCGACATAGCGATTTTGGCGATGCGTTTGCCCTGAGCCCGCGATTCCACATAGAGCTGTATTGCACACGGACAACCCATGGCGAAAAAGGGAAATTTCTGAAGTTTTAACATCGTCGATCAGGAAAAACCCTTATAGAGAGCTACCTAACACGATATTATTCGGACTGATTCAATAAATCAATAATACGCGTCCGGATCTCTTCCCGATCCGACAATCGAAATCCCAGGTGAATATTCTGAATAACGCTGTATTGATCAATCAAGTAGGATGACGGCATTGCCATGACTTGGTATTTCTCCGGGCATTTCCCTTTGGGATCAAATATAACGGGGTAATCGACAGGATGATTCGCCAGGTATTTTTTCGCATCCTCGGAGTTTTCATCAACGTTAACTGCGATCACAGCAAAGCCTCGACTGGAAAGTGTATTGTGTAATTCATTAAGAAATGGCATGGATTTCTTGCAGGGTGGACACCAAGTTGCCCAAAAATCGAGGTAGATAACTTTGCCCCGTTGAACGGACAAATCTAATGGTTGGTTTGATTTATCGTTACATCCTGGTGCTTTGTCTCCTACTTCCAAAGCCAGGATTAATGTCGGAAAGAATAAAGTAAATAGTAGAGGCACAATATAAAAGTACCGTTGAATCATAACGTTTTGGAACCTTGAAATGGGCGAATAGAAAAATTCGCATGTACTCATTGTACTGCAATCATATTGGAAAAGCAGGGAAACGGGACTGCAGAACTCTAGTGGTTGACTGGAAAACCTATTCACAATAGTTATACAATCTAATGTTAGTTACTAAAAGTATTAGCAGAAAAAATCCCTATAGTGGTACCTTGAAGGCGAGAACCTTTTGTCAAATAATGATATTTTATCCACATCTATAAGCGAAACAATAATAATATGAAGAGCATCTATCTGGCGTTTATCGTCGCAGCAACTATCATTCTAACCGGATGCGCATCCTCTGGTTCTGGTCCTGCATCCACCGACTATTGCCCCGAATCCTACAATTCATCAACAGCACTTTGGCTGGGCGAGATGGCTAACCTGGCTTATGAAGAGAACAAGGATACCGTTCGATCAGAACTCGAAAAACAAGGCCTTACACTTGACGAATACGACATTGAAAACAAAAAGTATAGTGTTGAAGGCTTTATAGCCTATGACAACGAAAAAGCGGTTTTGGCTTTTGCGGGAACCGCAGACTTCAAGGATTGGAAAAACAATGCAAAAACATGGTCAGAACCCATTCCCAGTGAGAGTTGCGG
>JAZGGE010000417.1:0-5944 GCA_036480195.1 Methylococcales bacterium | reverse complement strand
TTACGGTGTTTGATGATTCCAGTATTGAAATTCCTTCGGTTAGCCACTATGTGAAGCTTCCCGATTTGGAGCTGCTTGGGAAAACCGGCTTTCCATTTACGGGTGCACCCTATGGTAAGGCTATGGGAATCCAAGTGAGGGACTCTACCCCAGGATCTATTGTATCGGCATGGCAACTTCTCGCAAAACTTGCGCAAGTGGCCGAATTTCCTTTGGTGGATGCACAGATTTCATTCGGAGTCCTTGATGAAAATTTGCACCAGATACATGTGGGTCAAAAAAACGCCTTCAATCAAAAATTCTTTGAAAAGGCCTTGGTAAAAATGAATGGGTCAACCGCTTACACCCACACCTTGTACAACACTACCGAGTCCGAACCTTTACCGTTATGGAAAAGGTTCGTCAATAATATTCTGGGTGATCCGGTCTTTCAGCGGGAGAGCACTAGTAGTCAAAAGAAAGCCGGGGTTGAAGTATCTGAAGGACTGGAACATCAGGCGTTGATGATGGGTTATCAATCGCCCTATAATTCAGAAAAACTGATGCTTGTTGTCACTAGCGGAGAAAGTAGCAGTCTGACGTCAGCCGTTGCTACTTTGACGACTCCAAAACTGTGGAGTCAGTTAAAAGGAAATGTAATCTTGTGGGAAGATGCTTCGGAAGCATTGACCTGGCGTGATACTGGGGAGGAGTTTTCCATTGGACACGTCAATGAAAATCTGAAGTACGCCCATTATTTTTCTATGCATCCTATTCGTTGGATTGCCACTCTATTGATTATGCTATTTATTTTGGCGTGGGTTGTGCATTTGATTCTCAATCGATTTAAGCGTCAACGGCATTCTAACGTGAAGGAGATTGATACCTAGGAAGTTTGTCCGAGAATAGAGAACCTACTGCGGAAAAGCCCATTTTGGCCAGGTTTTCCGATCATTTTCGTTAAATAGGCCCACTATTCGCCTCAAATGATCGAAAAATCTGACACAAAATGGGTTTTCCTCGCCACGGTTTCTATTCTCGGATAACCTCCTAGGAGACTTGTCCAAGAATAGAGGATCTACTGCGGAAAAACCATTATGGCTAGATTTTCCGTCCATTTTCGATAAATAGACCCACTATTCGCCGCAAATGAACAAAAAATCTGACTCAAACCGGCTTCCCCCCGTTACGACTTGTATTCTCGAACAGCCTCCCAGGATCGTATTAGGTCTATGCGTCCTATCCCTGCTACTTGTTATTTCTTCATGCAGCTATTTAGTGCGAGATAGTCGGCTTTATCAGAAAAACTGGCAGGTTTACAAGGCAAACTATATAACCGCCAATGGTCGGGTTATAGACACCGGCAATCAAGGAAGCAGTCATTCCGAAGGTCAAGGATACGGAATGTTGTTAGCGGAGGCCGCGAATGATCGGGCAACATTTGTACAGGTATGGCAATGGGCCAGAGAAAACCTGCAGCGCAGCGAAGATGGCCTATTCTCCTGGCAGTATATGCCTGACAAAGGTATTACTGACGTTAATAATGCGACGGATGGTGATATTTTAATAGCCTGGGCTCTGGTACGGGCTGCTAAGCGTTGGCAAATAACAGAATATGATCGTAATGCTCGTCAAATTCTTTCCGCTATCAAAGACAAATTGATTCGGCGATGGCGTACTGAAACGGTATTGCTGCCGGGGTTGATGGGTTTCGAGCATGCGGATGGCAGTTTGACGATCAATCTATCCTATTGGGTTTTTCCCGCGTTTTATGAATTCGCTCATTTTGATCGCGCTTCTGTTTGGATCGATTTGGCACAAAGTGGTTTTGTACTATTGTCCCAGGCTCGATTTGGGCGCTGGGGTTTACCGCCCGACTGGATTCGGCTTAATGAAATGGCGACAATTGAGCCTGACCGCAAGCCCGTATTTGGCTATAATGCTGTAAGAATTCCGCTCTATCTTTTGTGGGCAGATAAAGCAGACCGTGAAAATACTCGATCATATTTTCAATTTTGGAACAAAGAATTCAATTTTCAACCCGCATGGACGAATCTTGAAGACAACAGCATTGACTCCTATGATGCATCAATAGGAATAAAGGGAGTCAATGCCTTGGTTGTAGCGCTCAATAAAAATGAGCGTGTTTCGACCAAGTTGTTATCCAGCAAGGAAGACTACTATTCCGCCAGCCTATTGCTATTAAGCCAGTTGGCTTCCATTAACGCAAATTTTCTGCAGCACTAGCAATAAAGTAGGTTCCTGACATCGATGCGAATAATTACCCCTTCAATCATCTGTATAGTGGCACTGATTGTTATTAATCTGGATTTTGTAGTCGCCCAGACTGTAATACAGAAACGCCTGGATAAAGCTTTGGACGAAATACGGGAAGGCGAAAGTGCAACCAAAACCAGATCTGTTCCGAGCGAAACGACGTTACGGAAGGATCCAGTGCAGGTTAAGGTGAAACCAATTACTAAGAAGTCTGACATTAAACGAAATCCCCCAAAAGCAGGGCCAGATGAGCGAAAACTCTGGCGTTATTACCATCAACGTAAAATTGGTACGTTAGAAAAAACGATCAGCAATTGGAAAAAGCTTTTTTCCGGGTGGGTTCCTCCGGAAGAATTGACCCGGTTGATAAGGGAACACAACTTACAATTAACTCTCAATCGCACTTTGGCTGCCGGTGATCTAGTACAATTGGAAAAAATCAGGGAAAGTACCCCACAATTATTTTCTTGTACGAAGATAGATAACAATTGGAGATTGGCCCGTATTCAGGCTGCAAATGGGAATACGGAGTCAGCTTTTCAAACCTATTCATACATCATTGACCAATGTGGTGACAAATATCTGGCTGCAACAACTCTTCAGAAAGCCAAAGCAGATTTGCCTATTGAATCATATATCAAACTGTTGGATCGAGCCGAAGGCAAAGTCAGGAAAACGGCGTTGTCCAGTTTCCGATATAACGCGCTAAAGGAGCGGCTTATCAGTGCTCTAAATCAGGAAAACAATGTAGAGGTTGATAAAGCCGTTGAATTGCTTACCTCCGCACTCACAATCAGGCGTGATGCGGCACTTGCCACGCATTTGGGTTGGTACCGGTATAAGCAGAAAAAGCTAAAATCAAGCCTCGCCTGGTTTGAAAAGGCGAATCGATGGCACCCGACTAATGAGGAGGCTGCCTACGGACTTGCCTTGGCTAGTCGTGATCTCAATAAGACCGCTGATGTAAAAATGATCGCCAAGCGATTTCCCCTTTCAAAGCGGCTGCAGCACCTCAATGGCAATATATTGCTTGCCGATGGATGGCAGGCGCTAAAAGAGGGGGATCTGAAAACCAGTCGAAACCTTGCGGTTCTTGCTGGAGATACCTTGGGTTCTACTCGGAGTCTTAGTGAATTGAATGCATGGCTGGATTATGGTGATGGCGAATACAGTTCTGCGGCGAACGCATTCGAGAAACTCTATCAGTTTAGAGCTGAACCTAGCGTTGGTCGGGGTATGGTATTAAGCTATAGTGCGTTGAAGGATAGGAATGCCTTAGCAAGATTGCGTGGTTTGAGTGATGAATTGTTGCTGGAAGAACTCAGTAAAATAGCCTCACAGGAGGAATACTACAACAAAAGTTTCCTGGCGGCTTACCAGTCTGACCCGGACTATTCAGATACCTTGCGGAATATTGATTCTCCGTCGGTCGAGGTGGGTATGGTCTTTCGGCATCGACCCGGAGACGATGGTTTGGATCAACTGGACGTTGAACTACAACCTGTTGCAGCTGCAACCTATAACCACAATATACATCAATTTAGATTTCAGGCATCACGGTTACGACTAACCAACGGCCATCCTGATAATTGTGTGCCGGTAGGTTCTTTAGCTATTCAGATAGGTTGTGCTTCTGAGGCTTCTTTAGTCCCAGGTGGGAGTGCGGTTGACATTGACACATCCGCTGCTTATGTCCAAAGTCCAACAACAGTCGTGGAAGCTACAGCTTATGAGTTAGCTTATTCCATGGATGGCCGAATCAGCCCCTATTTTAGTATCGGTCTAACCCCGGATGGTCCTGTTGGCAGAGCATTTTCATTTAGGGGTGGTCTGGAGCACCAACTCTCTTGGCTTAACTATCGGTTGGAAGGTTTTTCGCAACCTGTTAAGGAATCAATACTTTCCTATACGGGTATGAATGATCCTTATTCCAACAGACAGTGGGGAAGGGTGCTGAAATCTGGTGGGTCTATAGATCTGCACTATAAACCAAACGAAGACTGGCGGTTGACCGGACAGTTAACCGGAGCGGTATTTAATGGTAAAGGTGTCGCAGATAACTGGATGATCTCAGGGACTACCGGTTTAGCGTACTCAATTGATATTCCTGAATTCGACTATCTCACTGTTGGGCCTACCGTAACGCTCCAGCATTATGATGAAAATTTGAATCACTATACGCTGGGGCACGGTGGTTATTTCAGTCCAGATTTTTACGCCAACACAGGACTTGGGCTGAATTTCTTGACCAATGAAGGGCAGAAATACATTGCCAAGGGCATGTTGTTTGGAGGATACCAATACTTTGACGAAAACAAAGCGCCTTGGTTTCCAACCGGTTCACCCTCAGGATTTAGTCAAAATGCCAGTACCGTGATTCGAAAAGATGGCGAAATACTATTTAGTGGGACACCTTTTTATGACGGCAATCAAGATGATGGTATATCCTTCAGTGCGGAGGTAAAAGGTGCCGTGCTTGTTCACCCCCACCTTCAGTATGGTGGCGGGTTTTTCGCAAGGAAAACTGCCGACTACGAAGATTACGGTGCAGGTATTTATTTGAGGGTGTTTTTATCTCCAAGGAAGGCCTCGTTTAGTACAGATCTTCCGAACTTTTTGTTTCAGTCTGTCCAGTAAATTCTGAAATTATCTTGTAGACAGACTGAGTGTGATTAGTAAGTGAAGTCAATTATTCCAAACGAGAATAGAAATTATTAAGTGTGGTTTATAACCATGAAGAACATGAAGGCAATGAAGAGTAGAACAAAAGCTGCTAAGTCTTTTCTTCATGTCCTTCATGGTGAAAATACCAACGTTCAATTTTTACATTTCCCTAAAATCTAGACTTGGTGTCCCGTTAATCCTAATCTGCCAAAGGCAAGCCGCTTGGCACGCGGATCGGAATGGTATGACGTAGATCCATGCTCGCAGGATCATTAAGGGAGTAGAGGAATTCCATTAGCAACTTTACGTAATGCTCCTTTAACTTCACCCTATCCAGTTCTGATGCGGAGGCAATTGCAGCCCGGTTTTCAGCGTTTTCGTGGTGAACAAAATCGCTATCGCCCAGATCCGGGTGGTAAGGCAAAACCGCTTGAGTCGCATCGTAGTTTTCTAACGCATCAGCCACATCCAGGTGATGCCGGACGACAGCTTCCAGAGTGTTATAGGCGCCATTGTGTCCCCAGGGGCCGGTGAGCGCGACATTTCGCAATGTTGGAGTACGGAATTTGTAACGGTCATTGCTGTTGCCAGTGACCTGTTCGCGGCCAAAATCGCCATATGAATCACCACTCGGGCCGGTATCGCCTTTGCCCGGTCCAATTTGCGGCATACCGATGGCATGGAATTGCTGGTCAGTTTGAAATGATCCACTATGGCAGGTCGAGCAACCTGCTTTACCATAGAAAAGGCGCATTCCCTTCTTGGCTTGTTTGGACATGGCTTGGCGGCTGCCTCGAAGGTAACGGTCGAAAGGAGAATTTATAGCACGAAAAGCAGAATCTTCATAGGCACCGATGGCGTTTGCAGCATGTACATAAGTGATATCAGAGGGATTGATGATTTCGTTCGGATAGGCCGCCTTGAATAGATCCACATACTCATCTACTGATTGTAAGCGTTCTGCGAGCTGATTCCAGATACTAAGCACATCCTCCTGTTTTGCTACATCAGCGATAGAATTTTC
>JAZGGE010000416.1:0-14921 GCA_036480195.1 Methylococcales bacterium | reverse complement strand
ATTATTGCATCCTCATATTGATGAACAACCCTTTACCCGCAGCAATACAGTGATAATTCCCGAAGGTGTAAAGAAAATCACCGTAAGGGCTAAAGATTTAGTGCATGGGCTGGGTGGGGAAATCGTTGTTTTTGATGTACCAAGATAGAATTTGGAAGAATTATATGTGTGTTCGGCGGATCGCGCCCTGAAGCATCCCTTGACTTTACCTGTCTTGCATGAGGATTTTCTAGTTATTGCTATAAGAAATATTTTTATATAAGATAGAACCTTTTTTCTGGGCAGTCGTAAGGCTGCCTTTTTGTTTTTGGATGGTATTATATTTCGATGAAAAGTCAGGTTATGCCCACTTATGCCAGGTTGCCTGTCAGCTTTACACACGGTGAAGGCGTTTGGTTGATCGATGGCAATGGCGAGCGTTATCTTGATGCAATCTCAGGCATTGGTGTTTGTCAGTTGGGACACGCTCACCCGGCGGTAAGGGATGCAATCAGTAGACAGGCCGGAAAACTAATCCATACGTCTAATCTGTATGGCATAGAAAACCAGGAGAAACTTGCCGGGAAACTAATTACGTTGAGTGGCCTTGACAACGTATTTTTCAGTAATTCCGGTGCCGAGGCCAACGAAGCCGCGATAAAGATCTCACGATTGTACGGCCACCAACGAGGAATTAAAAAACCCGCTGTTATCGTGATGGAAAACAGTTTTCATGGCCGCACCCTAGCTACTCTCAGCGCAACAGGAAATCCAAAAGTCCAAAAGGGTTTTGAGCCTTTGACCGAAGGTTTTATGCGTGTGCCTTTCGACAACATTGAACGAGTTAGCGACATTCGGGATTCCAGCGTCGTTGGCGTTTTAGTCGAGCCGATTCAAGGGGAAGGCGGTGTCAACATCCCGGCATCCGATTATTTACCCCGGCTTCGTGAACTTTGCGATCAACGGGGTTGGCTTTTAATGCTTGATGAAGTGCAAACTGGGATTGGCCGCACTGGAATGTATTTCGCCTACCAGTATGCGGATATAATGCCAGACGTTTGCACACTGGCAAAGGGGTTAGGGAATGGGCTTCCCATCGGAGCTTGTTTGGCGCGTGGAGAGGCTGCAGCGACGCTTACAGCAGGTACCCATGGCTCAACATTTGGTGGTAACCCGCTGGTTTGTAGCGCAGCGCTGGCGGTTCTGGATATCCTTGAAAAAGAGCATTTGGTGCAGAGAGCTGAAGCGCTTGGGCAAAAGTTATTAGAGTCTTTTAGGGAAAAACTAAAAGACAATCCAAGCGTGATAGATATTAGGGGGCGTGGATTAATGATAGCGATTGATCTCGACGAACCCTGTGGTGAGCTGGTTTCCAAAGCCCTCGAACAACGTATCCTTATTAATGTAACAGCCGCGAATACGATACGGTTGCTACCCCCGCTCATCTTAAGTGATGAAGAGGCGCAAATTTTAGTCAACAAGGTTACCTCCCTGATTCAATAAGGATTATGAAAAAACTACGGAATTTTATTACCCTGGAAGAATTGAACAGCGATGAATTCCGTTCACTGATTCAACGGGCCAGGGCTTTAAAAAACCAGACGGGTCTGTTTGAACCCCTAAAAAATAAGGTGCTGGGGATGATTTTTGAAAAATCTTCCACTCGTACTCGAATATCTTTTGAAACCGGTATGATTCAATTTGGTGGCAGCGCGATCTTTCTGTCCCCGCGGGATACTCAATTAGGGCGCGGTGAGCCCATTGAAGATACCGCCCGTGTTATATCGCGAATGGTGGATTGCGTGATGCTACGTACCCATGAACATAGCAGTGTTGTCACGTTTGCAGAGTATTCTAAAGTACCTGTTATTAATGGTCTCACAGACCGCTTCCATCCCTGCCAACTACTGGCAGACATGCAGACTTTTTTCGAATATCGCGGTGATATTGCCGGTAAGGTGGTTGCTTGGGTCGGGGATGGAAATAACATGTGCCATTCTTATATAAATGCAGCTCGACTCCTGGGTTTCGAGTTACGTATCGCTACACCGGAAGGCTATGAACCTGAAAAAGACCTCGTTGAAGCTTCCTCGGATCATGTTTCAGTAACCCACAATCCCCTTGAAGCAGTTGCCGGAGCAGATTTAGTGGCAACTGATGTTTGGGCCAGTATGGGTCAGGAATCAGAACAGCAGCGGCGGGAAGAGGCTTTTAAGTCCTTTCAGGTCACTGAGCAACTAATGGCGAAAGCAGAAAAGAATGCCCTCTTTATGCACTGTCTTCCCGCTCATCGCGGCGAAGAGGTTAGCAAAAATGTGATTGACGGCTCCCAAAGTGTGGTTTGGGATGAAGCGGAAAATCGTCTTCACGCACAGAAAGCTCTTCTCGAATTCCTTTTGGTCGACGTCGATCATCGTCAGTAACGGACGGTATGAGTATTGAATCATCCAGGCGTTTGAGAATTGGCAGTAAAAAGTGGTTACAGCTATTTGCTACCGGGTTAATTGCTGCAACCACGTTTTCAGCTTCTGCAACTAAATATGGCTATGTCACTGATCAACTAGATGTCCATGTTCGAAAGGGTAAAAGTGTCGAGCATAGGATTGTTGAAACAATATCCAGCGGTACCCAATTAATTTTATTAACATCAGATATGAAAACCGGGTACTCAAAAGTTCAGTTGGAAGATGGCAGTACAGGTTGGTTGTTGAACCGATTTATTTTGAACGAACCCATTGCCCGTACGAAACTTGTTTTGGCAACCGAGTCACTGACAAAGCTGGAAACTGAAAACAAGAAACTGAAAGAAAAGCTGGAAAATATAGAATTGGCCAGTGCAAAAACCCAAAGTGAAAATAAGAGTCTTGTCGAACAAAAAGACAAAGCCGGAAAAGAACTCACAGAAATCAGCCATACTGCTGTAAATGCTGTCACGATTAAAAAGCAAAGGGACGATTTGCAGGGGCAAGTTATTCAACTAAAGCGAGCTATGGAAACCTTGAAAAGGGATAACCAGTCGCTTGAGGGAAACAATGCACAATATTGGTTTTTTATTGGTGCATCTGTCTTGTTTTCAGGGATCGCGTTGGGCCTGATTATTCCAAGGATAGGCTGGCGAAGAAAATCTAGTTGGGATACCCTCTAAGACCAACTGCAAACGGTTACAAATCCTTCAAGAATCTCTTTTAAACTGATTGATACCGCCAATGAGTAACACCAAGCAAACCAGTTCACGTAAATACTCTTCAAAAGTCGTTAACGGCATGGAACGGGCTCCTAGCCGAGCTATGCTTCACGCGGTTGGTTTTACCGACCAGGATTTCAGCAAACCGCAAGTCGGAATTGCGTCAACCTGGAGCATGGTGACACCCTGTAACATGCACATTAACACATTAGCGGATGATGCAGCTGAGGGTGTAAACAGTGCTGGCGGTAAGGCGGTTGTTTTTAACACCATTACTATTTCTGATGGAATATCGATGGGTACCGAGGGTATGAAGTATTCGCTGGTGTCTCGGGAAGTCATTGCCGACTCCATCGAAACCGTCGTTGGCTGCCAGGGATTCGATGGCATCATAGCGATCGGTGGCTGTGATAAAAATATGCCCGGTTGCATGATCGCCCTGGCCCGGCTCAATCGGCCTGCGGTATTCGTATACGGCGGCACTATCCTGCCAGGTTGTCACGGCGAGAAAAAACTCGATATTGTCTCGGTTTTTGAAGCGGTAGGCGCACGGGCTAACGACCAAATTGATGATGCGGAGCTAAAACAGATTGAAGAAAAAGCCATCCCTGGTGCCGGTTCCTGTGGAGGGATGTACACTGCGAATACCATGGCGTCCGCCATCGAAGCCTTAGGCATGAGTCTTCCCAACAGTTCTGCTCAGGTGGCCATATCAAAGGAAAAAGAAGCCGATTGTAAATTGGCTGGAGAAGCGGTTCTCAACCTTTTGGACAATGATATTAAGCCGCTCGATATTATGACCAAAAAGGCGTTCGAAAATGCCATCACGGTCACTATTGCACTAGGTGGCTCAACCAACGCAGTACTCCATTTGCTGGCGATGGCAAATGCCTGTGACGTTAATATTCAACTCGATGACTTCACCCGCATTGGAGAAAACGTACCCATGGTTGCCGATCTAAAACCGAGTGGCCGCTATTCCATGGCAGAGCTTATTGAAATCGGCGGTATTCAACCGCTGATGAAAATACTACTGGACGAAAAGCTTCTCCACGGTGATGTTTTGACTGTGACCGGAAAAACCCTCGCCGAGAATCTACAGGGTATAGGCGCTTACCCTAAAGGGCAAGATATGATCCGCCCCTTGGATAACCCTATCAAGAAAGACAGTCATCTGGTTATTCTAAAAGGCAATCTTGCGCCAGAGGGTGCGGTCGCGAAAATCACCGGTAAAGAAGGACTCTGTTTTACAGGAACCGCTCGTGTTTTCGACTGCGAAGAAGACGCATTAAAAAGTGTTCTCGATAACACCATCAAAAAAGGTGACGTTATCGTTATTCGCTATGAAGGTCCAAAAGGGGGGCCTGGAATGCGAGAGATGCTCTCTCCAACATCCGCGGTCATGGGAAAAGGATTAGGGCAGGAAGTCGCACTCATTACCGACGGCCGTTTTTCAGGCGGAACCCATGGTTTCGTAGTGGGTCACATTACACCAGAAGCTTATACCGGCGGTGCATTGGCAATTGTAAACGATGGTGACGAAATCACTATCGACGCCGAAAGTCATCAATTGACCCTTAGCATCAGTCAAAGTGAGATCGATAACCGACTTAAAGCATGGCGACAACCCACACCTCGATATACCCGTGGTGTGCTTGCGAAATATGCGGCGCTGGTGAGTTCTGCTTCGGAGGGTGCGGTTACTGATGGTGGCCTATAGTTTTTGGGTGGAATCACCTGAGTAAAGGGTGTTTTACAGCTTAACGTTTCCATCCCCATTGTCGTTTTTATATTCCAGAAATCCACTTCAATCTGCCAACGACTTTTATAGTGCGTTCAGAACTCCGCTTTTGAGGCCTCTTTAGGGGAGAATACTGTGGTGATTTTGTCAGGGCAAATCAAAATTGGTCATAATGTCCACCAATAGCGAAAATATAAATGTAATCGGCATCGTAGTTATAAATAACGCGGTCTTTCTGGCTAAGTCGCCGAGACCATAATCCTGACAGGTTGTGTTTTAAGGGTTCAGGCTTTCCTGTGCCAGTAGATGGAATACCACGAAGCATCTCTTTTAATAATTTTCGTAATGAAGAATGTAGCTTTTTATCCTTTTGTCTAAGTTCTTCATAAGCCTCCCATGTATTGCCTTCAAATACCAGTGATCTTATTCAATTCTTCACCAGTAGGAGTATATCCGCTTTTCTTAGAATGTGTTGCACTTGATCTGGCAATCTGTTTCATTAAGTCATTATTTTGTAATATATATAAGGTTTCTTGTTCCCGTGCCCAATCCTCTGCACTGATTACTACAAAATCTTCTCCACTCCTGCGTGTCACTTTTAGAGGTAAATGTTTATTAGTAACTTGTTCTACAAAATATTTTAAGTTGTCTCGAAATTTATTTACGCTTATGCTATCCATTAATGCATGTCCTCGTTGTACGTGGTTGCCGTACAGTATAAGCAAGAAGTTCTAACAAAGGCAAATCAACGCGGACTGAATTGTAATGGTCAACCTCTTTTAGCATCACTGACTTTCACACCCAACAATAGTTAGAATTCTTCCTTAAAGCTGTCATTTTCAGGAGGTGTATCTGTTTGAACTGCTAAATGTAAATCATTAATTAACTGTAAAAAGGGTACTGACCCCTTTCACTCTGGTACGTGTACCATACACTCTCCCGAGCCCTTGAGTACAAGGCTAAATATTTCGCACTTTCCCCGGTTCCCAAGGTTCTCCGAGAGGTATAACTATCGCGTTATCGGCGCTAAACAATTACTTCGACAAGAAGCGCATGGGGTCTACCGGTTTACCGTTCTTGCGGATTTCGAAATGCAGTGCGGGTTTATTTCCCGCGATTGATCCAACTTCGGCGATTTTCTGTCCCTTTTTAACCCATTGTCCTTCGTTCGCGAAGAGTTGTTTGTTAAACCCATAGGCGCTCAAATAAGTGTCATCATGTTTGATGATTATCAGATTTCCATACCCGATCAGGCCATTTCCGCTGTATACGACTTTCCCGCTGGCCGATGCCACCACTGGATGCCCTCTTTTCGACACAACTTCAATACCACGACTACCCGTTTGTAAAAAGCTTTTTGAAATTGCCCCTGTTATCGGCCAGATCCAGGCGGTGGATCTTGCTGCTTTTATGGTTTTTGGGATCTTGTTGACAGGCTCCTGGCTGCGGGGTTTTTGGTAACGATGTTTTGTCTGTGTCGGTACTATTGAATATTTCCTGGCGAGTTGTTGTTTAAATAGCCTTAGCTTCTGTCCAACATATATAGTATAAGGAGGGCGAATGTTATTCCATTGCCCCAGAGTTTTATAATCCAGTTCGCCGCGCCAAGAGATAGAGAAGAGGGTGTCTCCTTTTTGAACGGTATAAGTCTTGACGTCCTTGAGGTCCTTGCTGCTGCGTATCGGCGGTAAATTGGATGCGCAGGAAGCTATTACGGATGCAAGGACGAGTAAAATCCCATTAATCCAAAGCCTACTTTTTATACCTTTCGCGTTCAAGATTGCCCGTTTTGAGTGGGTAGGTTTTCGTGAAGGGCTAGGCGTAGAGCCGCAGGAAGAGTCATCTCTTTCAAGGTTCTACAACGACGCACTTCGAGAAAAGATGCACGCTGAAAATGGGTATTCTTGGGCGCGAGAGGTATATTAACATTGGTTGAATATTTACCGACCAATCAAAATTTTTTTTGCTTCATTAATTTTTGCTGCCAGATAATCCGACCCTCCGCGGTCGGGGTGAACCTTTTGAATCAGTCGGCGATGGGCCGCGACAATTTCCTCTTTTGTTACCGGTGGCTTCAAATTGAGGACACGATAGGCCTCCTGTTTCGCCATGTTTCCGGGAGGCGGCGGGGGCGGACGGGATGATGACTGACCTGCTCCGGTTTGTTGCTGTTGCCAAATTCGTTGCAAGAGGGGGGCGTAACGTATTAGATGAGGTAACAGGCGAGCTGAAAATGCTATACCTGCGCCGATCACAGGCACTAACCAATTTAGCCGACCACTGGCAGCAAGCAATGCCAGTGCAACGACACCTAGCGTGATCAGACCATTACGGGTTTTTTGGTTGTCTTTAGTTGGTGGGTTCTTAAGGAACCAGTGCACTGCAGAGAGAATAGCGATGAGGATCGCGATAACAATAATGATTCGAAGCATAACGGCAGATCAAAGTTCTCTTAAAAGGGTCATTGGGCTTTTTTTCGATATGTTACGGGTTGTCCAAAGCCCGGCTAATCCTACCAGAATTGCACCAATGAGAGGCGTTGCAATCCAAAACTGCCACTTGAAATCGTAGGGTAATTGTAGGATACGAACATAAAGCCAGTATACAAGTATTTCCGAAGCAGCGGCTGCGAGCAAACCGGCGATAAAACCCAAACCAAAGAATTCAATGAGGTGACTTTGCCTTAGTAACTTTCGATTTGCGCCAAGAGTACGGAGCAATACACCGTGGTGAATTCGTTCGTCGAGGCTGGCGCGGACTGCAGCAAACAGTACGACGACACCTGCGGCAAGAGCAAAAATTAAAATATATTCAACGGCTGCAGTGACTTGTTTTAGTATGGTCTTGACCTTTTCGATGACGATATCTATTTCTAATAGAGTCACTGTGGGGAATACTTTGCTGACCGCATTTAATTCTGCTTTACGATGATCGGGCAAATAGAAGTTGGTCAGATAAGTTGTAGGGAATTGATCAAGGGTTCCTGGCGACAGGATCAAAAAGAAGTTGGCCTGAAGGGAATCCCAGCGAACCGAGCGTATACTGGTAATCGTAACGCTTAGTTGTTGGCTGCCAACAGTGAATTTTAACTGGTCACCTAGGATAACGCCGAGGCGTTCGGCGGTTCGTTGTTCTATTGAGACAACACCTGGAGGACTGTTGTTCCACCAGCGACCGTGTAGTATCCGGTTGCCTTCGGGTAGTGAGGGGGTTTCTGTTAAGCTATACAACCAGCCCGCGGCACGTTCTGTTTGGCGGTTTTTTTTACTAACTTCTCGTATGCCAGTTCCATTTATTTCTGTCAATCGGCCTCTGGCAATAGGATAGAAGTGACTGGTCTTAATATTGTTTGTTGCCAATGCTTTTTGCAGACCATCCAACTCATGGGCGTAAATGTTAAACGCAAAGTAATTCGGAATATCTTCGGGCAACTGTTTGGCCCATGTTTCAACTAGATCAGTACGAACAATACTACACAGTACCATTGCCATCAGGGTCACACCGAAAGCCAATATTTGACTGTTACTGGCTTTGGGGTTCCGTTCCATATTTTGAGCAGCAAGTCGACCGGCAAAGTTTGAATGCGGTAACATCCGTAAGATAAACTTGAGCATAGTGGCACCCATGAGGCTAAGCAGGGCGATTGATACTAAACCAACCAATCCAATAATGAGTGTCGATTCCAGGTCTTTGGTGTGATAGGTAATGAGCGCGAACAAAGTGACCGCAGTACTGATATACACCAGCCAGGCGCTAGGGGGAAGCGGCGCTAGTTCTCTGCGCAGAACCCGAAGCGGCGAAACGGATTTTAGCTGTAGAATCGCGGGCAGGGAAAAACCGATGAGTACGGCAAGCCCTGTAGCTGCCCCTAACAGCAATAGTGTCAAGCTGGGGTTGGCCAGATTTTCCGGCAATAAAGATTCTAATAGATGGAATAGGCCCAAGTGCAATACCCAACCCAGGCCGACACCAATCAGCCCTGAAATCAGGCCAACAAGAAGGAGTTGCATTCCAAAAAGCCCCAGAATTTCATTTTGCTTAAGCCCCAGGCATCTTAATATTGCGGTTGTGTCGTAATGCCGTTTGCTGAAGCGGCGGGCAGCCATGGCAATGGCGACCCCGGCAATAATGATTACAGCAATACTGGTCAGTCCCAGGTATTGTTCTCCTCGACGCAATGCACTACCCAATTCCGGACGATCTTCGTTGATATCGACAAGATGTTGGGCAAGGGTTAGCTGCGGTTTTAACCAGTGACTATATTTCAGCCTTTGTTTTTCGGTTCCATTGAACATTTCCCGGTAGTGAAGGTGACTTCCGGGCTGCACGATACCTGTTGCCTCAAGATCTTGTTCAGAAATCAAGACGCGCGGTGATAATGAATAGATGTTTCCCCCGCGATCTGGCTCATAGGTAAGCACATGCTCAATAGTGAGTTGTTTTTCACCGATTTCGACAGAATCGCCAAGGTTAAGTTTTAAATGGGTCAAAACTCGTGGGTCGACCCATACGAAACCCGATCTCGGAATACCCTCGGCAAATTTTTCTTCAACAATACCGCCGTCGCTAATTTTTAACCGACCCCGGAGAGGATAGTTAGCACTTACCGCCTTAACGCTGGTGAGTAGCAATTCATCATTGGCAATTATGACGCTGGCGAATTCAACCGTGCGACCATGGCTCAGTCCGAGTTGATTTGCTTTCTCCAACCAAGACAGTGAAAATACTTCATGCCCTCGGACAACCATGTCGGCTCCCATAAACTCAGAGGACTGGTTAGTCATGGTGCGTTTCAGGCGATCTGACAAGACTCCGATGGAGGAAGTACAGGCCACCGCAATAATCAATGCCGCTATTAGAATGGTCAGTTCCCCTTTACGAAAATCACTGATGAGAAATCGAGTGGCAAGTTTTGACAGCCGGAGTATCGTCATACGATACGCCCTGCCTCTAATTGAATTGAACGGTCGCAACGACTGGCCAGGTGTTCATCATGGGTAACGAGAATCAAGGTGGTTTGTTTTTCCTGATTCAATTCAAACATGAGATCGATGACTAAATCGCCAGTGTGGCTGTCGAGGTTGCCAGTGGGTTCATCGGCAAACAGAATTTTTGGCTGGGTGGCAAACGCCCGAGCCAGGGCTACCCGTTGTTGTTCGCCTCCGGAAAGATGGGACGGGTCATGGGTTATTCGTTCAGCCAAGCCGACCCGATCCAGCAATTTTTTTGCAGCGTCTTCAGGTGCTTGGTGGGCGGCCAGTTCCAGTGGTAACATAACGTTTTCCAGGGCAGTCAGGCTGGGTAACAATTGGAATGATTGAAACACAAACCCGACATATTTTCCTCGAAGTATAGCTCGGCCATCTTCATCAAGATCGGTAAGCGAAGTACCGGCTAAGATGATTTCCCCTTGAGAGGGTAGATCCAGTCCCGCAAGTAAGCCGATTAGTGTCGATTTGCCAGAACCGGAAGCGCCTACAATTGCAATGGTTTCACCCGGTTGTACAGTCAGGTCGATTGCGGTGAGGATATTTAAAACACCTTCACTGGTTTGCACAGCTTTGCCGAGGTTGGTGACCTGGATGATGGGTTCTTTAGTGTTAATCATTGTTGGAGGGTGAAGGGCTTTGTTCATATCTAAAATTCTAGCGACTCTTATGCTTTTGTTATCGATTCAGACCGTATCGGCGGCCAATATCCTTATTATGGGGGATAGTATCAGTGCTGGCTATGGGCTGGAGTTAGACCAAGGTTGGGTCGCCTTGTTGCAAAAAAAAATGACTAAAATGGGTTATGACTATAACTTGGTCAATGCAAGTATCAGTGGTGAAACTAGTGGTGGAGGGATAATGCGGATCGGACGGGAGATTGAAACTCATCAACCTGTTGTTGTTATTATTGAACTAGGTGCCAATGATGGATTACGAGGCGCTTCGCCAAAAGTAATGGAATCCAATCTGAGCGAAATGATCGATCAAGCCAGCAAAGCGGGTGCAGAGGTTATACTTTTAGGAATACGAATTCCTCCTAACTACGGAAAACGGTACACCGATGCTTTTTATAACGTCTATACCCGGCTTGCCAAAATTCATAAGGTTTCGTTTGTACCGTTTTTGCTGGATGGAATCGGTGGTAACAAGGCATTGATGCAACCCGATGGGCTTCATCCCAATGCCGATGCTCAACCGAAAATACGGGATACAATTTGGGAATTTTTGAAGCCGGTATTGAGAAAGTCTTCTAAGGCCATGTAATAATAAGTAATTTTAGTTGGGTGGGTCATTTGCAATATAACTTTCTTCACTTTATTTTAGTGTTGGATGAGAAAATCTTCCTAAATATATTGAAAAATAGGCTTAAATTGAATATGCTCGGTGCTAATTAGCTAAAGGCGTAACAGTTGTATCGGTATGGGAATTCGTTGTACGGATATTATTGACCCGTCGGAATTTACCTTTGGATTCCAGCTCAGATCAGAGGACTGTGGCAAGCAACATTCAAAAAAAACATTATGTTGTCTCGAATGGGGGTTTCGGGAGTATTGCCCCTTAATATAAATAGATCCTGTTATGAGGGAGGAGAAAATTAATGAAAATAGGAATACCTAAAGAGATCCACGAGGGGGAAAAGCGTGTTGCGACCACCCCGGAGGCCGTGGAGAAACTTATAAAACTGGGGTATACCGTTGCCATCGAATCAGGTGCCGGTGAAGCTGCCAATTTTAGTGATGAGGCCTACAAGGAAGCTGGTGCCAAGATCAGCAAAACCGCCAAAACCCTATGGTCATCATCGAATATAGTAATTAAAGTCAGGGCGCCGGAAAAACTTTCTAAACCTGCCATAGATGAGGTTGAGTTTTTAAAGAAAGGCCAAACCTTAATTAGCTTTATCTGGCCAGCGCAAAACAAAGAATTGATGGAAACCCTGGCTGCTAAAGGTGTCACGGTAATAGCGATGGACAGTGTGCCACGAATATCCAGAGCACAAAAACTTGATGCCCTTAGCTCTATGGCGAATATCGCCGGCTATCGAGCCATTGTTGAAGCGGCCCAACATTTTGGCCGTTTTTTTACCGGGCAAATTACTGCAGCAGGTAAGGTGCCGCCAGCCAAAGTAATGGTTATTGGTGCCGGAGTTGCGGGATTAGCGGCTATTGGTGCAGCAAAAAGTATGGGGGCTATCGTTCGGGCCTTTGATACACGTCCGGAAGTAAAAGAACAAATAGAGAGTATGGACGCAGAATTCTTGGAACTGGATTTCAAGGAAGAAGGATCGGGGCAGGGTGGTTACGCCAAAGTGATGAGTAAAGAATTCATCGAAGCGGAAATGAAGCTGTTTGCCGAGCAAGCTAAGGAAGTGGACATTATCATTACCACTGCGTTGATACCTGGGAAACCAGCGCCGAAGTTGATTACTAAAACTATGGTGGAATCCATGGCAGACGGTAGTGTAATTGTTGATTTAGCTGCCGAACAAGGCGGTAACTGCGCACTGACCCAGGCCGACAAGGTTGTCGTCAAACATGGTGTTACCCTAATCGGTTATACCAACTTGCCCAGCCGATTGCCGACTCAGTCCAGCCAACTCTACGCGACTAATATTCGCCACTTTTTAACCGATATGACTCCGGAGAAAGATGGCAAACTGGTTGTGGACCTGGATGATGAGGTGGTACGTGGTGCTACGGTCATCAATAAAGGAAAAGTGATATGGCCGCCACCACCAAAATTATCCGCAGCACCTGCCAAACCCGCAGAAGCACTGGCTGCCGCTGTGGTGGAAGAACCCCAGAAACCACTTATTCCCCCAGCAATAAAACAATTTTTACCCATTGGGATAGGCGGTTTGGCCTTGTTTTGGGTGGGGTCAGTAGCACCAGCATCCTTTATGGCGCATTTTACAGTCTTCGTTCTGGCCTGCTTTATTGGCTATATGGTGATCTGGAATGTCGTCGCGGCGTTGCATACACCTCTGATGAGTGTTACCAATGCGATCAGCAGTATTATTATTATCGGCGCGTTGATACAGATTTCATCGACCGGTTTTATGATAACGCTGCTTTCAGGACTTGCGATTCTCATGGCCAGTATCAATATTACTGGTGGTTTTGCCGTGACCCGGCGAATGTTAGAAATGTTCAGGAAATAGGGGAGATAAAAAAATGAGTGAAGGATTAGTAACAGTCTCCTACATTACTGCGACGATTCTATTTATTTTAGCGTTGGGTGGGTTGAGCGATCAGGAAAAAGCAAGGCGTGGAAACATTTACGGCATGATCGGTATGGCCATTGCCGTTGCCGCGACAATTGCCAGCGATGCCGTTGATTCCTATTTTTTTATCATCGCGCTAATGGCGATAGGTTCTTATATCGGCTTGATGTTAGCGAAAAAAGTAGAGATGACCCAGATGCCGGAATTGGTGGCGATTCTCCACAGTTCGGTAGGACTAGCCGCAGTTTTTGTTGGATTTGCCAACTTTGTGGATCCTGCCGCGACGTTCGAAGGGGTTGAAAAAACCATCCATGAAGTAGAAATTTATATTGGCGTGCTTATTGGCGCAGTGACGTTTTCCGGCTCCGTTGTCGCTTTTGGAAAATTGTGCGGGAAAATCGATGGAAAACCTCTTTTACTTCCAGTAAGGCATTGGTTAAATCTAGGCTTGTTAGTGATTACCATTTTGCTTGGTAAATGGTTTCTGGCGGGTGCAGAGGATGGTGGTGGTACTTTCCCACTAATTTTAATGACATTGGTCGCCCTCGCTTTTGGTGTTCACATGGTAATGGCCATTGGCGGCGCCGATATGCCTGTTGTTGTTTCCATGTTAAACAGCTATTCAGGGTGGGCTGCAGCAGCGACAGGGTTTATGCTCAGTAATGATCTGCTGATTGTGACTGGCGCTCTGGTGGGCAGTAGTGGTGCGATTCTTAGTTACATTATGTGCCGCGCCATGAACCGCAATTTTGTGAGTGTTATCGCCGGAGGGTTTGGCACTGGGGCCAGTGGGCCAGCGATGGAAGTGACGGGGGATGTTACCGCAACGGATGCTGATGAAACCGCCAGTCTATTGGAAAACGCTAAAGCAGTGATGATTATTCCAGGGTATGGCATGGCAGTCGCTCAAGCGCAGCACACGGTTTATGAATTAACCAAGGTTCTGAGAAGCAAAGATATTGATGTTCGTTTTGGTATTCATCCGGTTGCCGGGCGGATGCCGGGACATATGAATGTGTTGCTCGCGGAGGCAAAAGTACCCTACGACATCGTTTTTGAAATGGACGAAATTAACGATGATTTCCCGAAGACAGATGTGTCTGTCGTAATCGGTGCGAATGATATCGTCAATCCGTCTGCTCAGGACGACCCCAACAGCCCGATTGCCGGTATGCCGGTGATGGAATGTTGGAAGGGAACGACAACAATCGTTCTCAAACGGAGTATGGCGTCCGGCTATGCGGGTGTTGATAATCCGTTATTTGTCAAAGAGAATACCAAAATGTTGTTTGGTGATGCAAAAGATAGTCTGGAAGCAGTCTTGAAGCACTTATAGGAAGGTTACGTCCGGTACTGAGTCCCATCAGGTCGAAGATTCTGCTTAATAAGAATCGACCAGATGGGGTGGTCGATAGATGAAATATCTATAAAGGGGGAGGTATTTAAGTTTTCGTTTGAAATGGTGTTTTTATAAATTATTGGTTTTCAGATAATTAAAAGAGGAGATAAAACTATGGGAATGATGTCAGAATTCAAAGAATTCGCAATGAAGGGAAATGTTGTGGATATGGCCGTCGGGATTATTATCGGCGCGGCGTTCGGAAAGATTATTTCTTCCTTTGTGGAGGATGTCATCATGCCTCCAATTGGCTATATGGTTGGAGGAGTTGATTTTACGAGTTTAGGCATTACCTTGCAGGAAGCAGTAGGGGATACGCCTGCTGTTGTTCTCAAATATGGTAACTTTTTACAAACAGTTTTTGATTTTGTGATTGTCGCGTTTGCCATCTTTATGGCTATTAAAGC
>JAZGGE010000415.1:0-7420 GCA_036480195.1 Methylococcales bacterium | reverse complement strand
TTTGCTGTCTTAACACTATTTTGTGAGGTGGTGATTATTTTAGCTGTCTCTGCTGAAATAACTTGATGAGATGCAAACATGATACTGATATAAATAACTGTATAGTATATAATTTTCATGACTACCTCTTAACTTTTAACGTGATTTCGAAAAATATTTAATATCAAATGGCCTGGAGTACTTAAGGTACAAAATGCATGATTTTTTGAATCCACACTTTAAGCCATATGGATCAAGGTTCAAGGTGGTTTGACGCAATAAAGTTACCATCCTTGCTTGCCTTTTTGTTCCTGACCAAACGATCTCAATCGTTAGGTAGAATAACTATGCGCCTCTTGAAATAGTTCGGTCAGAAACAAAATTCCTGCGTAATCTTGGTAACTTTATTCCGTCAAACTACCTAACTTATTTGCAGATTCCCACGCTAAAATTGCTTGTTTACGCTCTCTTCCCCACCGATATCCACCAATAACACCGGTGTTTCTAATTACTCTATGACAAGGAATGAGTAAACTAACTGGATTTTTTCCGATTGCGTTTGCAACAGCTCGTGCAGCAGATGGAGCTGCGATAGAAGTGGCAATTTGTTGATAGGAATAAACCATGCCATGGGGGATCTTCAATAAAGATTCCCACACCTTGGTTTGGAAATTACTTCCTTGAATAAATAGATGAAATTTTTGATTGGTTTCAGTGTGAGAATTAAAAATCTTGTTCCTCAAAGTTTCGATACGATTTCGATTTTCATTGATCTCTGCGTTCGGCCAATCTTGCTGTAAGGATTTAACCGAATCAGATATATTTTCGTTAGCTAAAAAGGATAGGTGGCATATACCTCGTTCAGTAGCTGCGATGAAAACTAACCCAAAAGGACTTCGGCCCAATCCATAGTCAATATTCAAATCCCGTCCTTTTTGTTTAAATTGTCCGGGAGTTACAGCTTCCAGGGTAATAAAATGATCGTATAAACGACTCTGGCTGGAGAGTCCCATTTCAAGCGAAGCCTCGAATACGCTGGAATCTTTCAATAGCTTTTTGGCATGACTAACGGTCAGGTATTGCAAAAAGCGTTTAGGCGTAATTCCTGCCCATTCCCGAAACAAACGCTGAAAATGAAAAGGGCTTAACCCTGTAGCCTTTGCGATTTCATCAAGAGTCGGTTGAGCCTTAATATTTTCGTTAATAAAACAGATCGCCTGCTCTATTTTTTCGTAATGAGAGTTCAATTATTTTCGTAATCAAAGATCGAAATGTTGTGACATAAAATAGAGACTGGAGCATAAATCAGCAACCCGTTTCTTGCTCTTTTCGTGTAATCATGAAAATAGTTTCAAGAATGTGGAAGAAGAAGGAGGAAGAAAACGAAAGAAATTGTAAAGGTAACGAGGATGGTAAGCTTGGTCAAGTAAATGGCCATAACTACATTAGGCCGAAGCGTAGGGTGAGTCAGTACTCATGATAAAGCCCAATCGGATCACCCGCTGTTCAACCATCAAACATGTTAGTACTCAATGGAATGGGGCTTTAAGGATACGTGTTTCGTCAATTTGGGATAAAATATTGACGAATGTCAGAATCCCTGATCTCACGGAAACTGTTTTGATACCTTCGTTGGAGGGGCTTTAGCCGCGATCACGGGCGAGATCGCGGCTAAAGCCGCTCCTACGAAGAGAAGTCGTTATTCTAAGCTCGGAACAAAATCCCATGAATGTCTATAACCTTCTGATTCACCGTGATGAGGTCAGGTAGTCTGAATGTGGTGTTTGCTTTCCCAGGTTATATTGAATTGCAGCCCTACCTACCCATTGCCAGTTGCCAAGTTCTCTATCAATTGATTATGCAACGATTCCTGCCCTGTTCCTTGGCTTGGTACAAAGCCTTATCGGCTCGGGAAAATACAGTTTCCGGCGTCCCAGATTCTTCAAATTGGCATATGCCGCATGAAATTGTGACACTAATCGGTTTACCTTTTGAATTAAATCCAGACTGAGCTACTTTTTCTCTAATTCTATTTGCCACAAACAACGCAGCATCCGCTTCAGTACCAACCAGTAATGATACGAATTCTTCTCCCCCAAACCGCGCTATAAAGTCGGTTTTTCGTAATCCTTCTTCCAACACGCTAGCGACAGCTTTAAGTGCTTTGTCACCTGCGAGATGGCCAAACCGGTCATTGATTGTTTTAAAATAGTCTATATCCCAGACCAGCATGGTGAGGGGGTTACCAAACCGTTGCCAACGAGCGTATTCCTGAGCCATCCTTTCGTTAAATGCTAGTCGGTTCGGGAGGCTTGTTAACGGGTCTCGTAGCGCTTGGTTGTATGTTACTCTTAGACGGGTTCGTAGCTCTTGGCTTTCCATCTCCAAATCCTGGAGACGGTTGGCCATTTGAGAAAACTGCTTCTCAGTTTCTTCACTTTGATGCTGGTCTTCTTCCCGCTGCACAGTAAGTTGCTCAGTAAGATTGTCCAATCGATTGGACAATGATTGCTTGATATCCTGTAGACTATTCGCATTGACAGTATCAGATTTTAGTGCCTGAACTTGTTCGGACATTTTGCAATCGAATGCGTCTCTATCCTTATGGTTCTGATCAAGAGACGTTCCAGTGCCGAGCGTTTGTTGCTCGAGATCTTGAAGTTTGCTGGTCAGTTGAGCAAAAAATCCTTCGATTTCTTTTTGTTCATCCTCGACTGTTGATTTGGTTTCACCAAGGAGCTCTATCAGGTCATCAAGCCATGTTTCGAGAATTTCTCCTGACAGGTTGCTTACTAATTGATTTTTCAAATTGTCAAGGGATTCCCTAAACTCAGACGGTACCTCCAATTCGTTAATCAACCGGATAAGCCGTCCACAGATAATGTTGTGATCTGTGTCATCTCCGGCCGAAGACGATTTTTTCTGCTTGGACTTGAGTAATTTACTGAGTATTCCGGATTTTTGATCTGGATGCAGAACACTTGTTTGAAAAAAAATGTCCTCAATTGTAGCAAATAGAGCAGTAACATCTGCTATATCTCCTCTGGAAAATTGTTCTTGAATATTCTCCAGCTGATTTTTCTCTTCCGCACCAATAGCACAATACCTAATAAAGCGAAATAATAATTCGGCATCAATGTTGGGTTTAGCTTCTGGTTCCTCTTGTTTCGATTCATAGACCAGGTCTTTGGATATATGATCAGCTTGTTGTCTTGTTCTGGTGTTGATGGAACCTGATTTTAGCAGACCATTCAGGCTGTTAAGGTGTGGGTCCAGGGACTTATCAAGCCCTTTTGTGGCAATAGTTAAACGAATAATGACACGGCAAAGGAACTTTTCATTGAGTTCCCAGGTTTTTTGTTTGCCATCAAACTCCCTGATCAAGTGGGCGCATTTGACTTTCCAGGTATCTGGATTTACGGTGGATGGTAAAGTTGACATGGGTTGAAACGTAATGTAGCTCTGTGTGCGTTGGAATAACCTATAGATTATAGTTTAGGCGTTATGAGCTAATTTACTAGGGATATACCTTTCCGCGTTTGAGAATACTCCGTTAAGTGTGCGTCAGTTTTTGTGAAGGGCTAGTTCTACTTTGTCAGATTTCCAATGTAGGGTGAAAAGCTTAAATGTGACAAAGTAGAACTAGGCGCAAAGGTTTTGCAACGACCTTTTGTGTTGTAGCAACAGTTACATCAGACTACCTGATCTCATCACAGTGAATTAAAAGGTAATAGAAATTCATGGGATTTTGTTTTGAGCCTAAATTAACGACTTCTCTCCGTAGGAGGGGCTTTAGCCGCGATCTCGGGCTAGATCGCGGCTAAAGCCCCTCCTAACGAAGGTATCAAAACTTTTTTTGAGATCAGGGACTCTGAACTTAGGAATATATTTAAAAAGTCTTTCTTCCCGGTAATGCGTTCGTGGTCATCCAATTTGTTCCTTGTACCTTTTCCTCAGAGTTCAGTCCGAGAAAAATGGCAAGGGATATTTTTGATCAAACCGATACGGTATCCTGATCCCGACCGTGTAATCGCCTGATTCCTTGGTAAGCCCGAAGGCCACAAAGGGTTCCACAAACAATGCCTTAGTCAATTTAATAGTTGAGCTGAACTGGAGAGAGGCAATATCCTGAGCCGAACCAGGCGTTTCTAACCCGTCAACTTCAGTTCGCAATATGGCAGAGCCACTAAAAGCCGTCGAAACACTGATTCGGTCATTCAAAGAGAATCCACCACCGAATGAGTAAGAAATCTGGTCTCCGGGATCAACTGCCCCCTCTTGCAGCGTTGCCTTATACCCGACAGAACCGAAGAAAACTACAGGATCCACAGTCTTGGTCAGGGATAACCCTGCTCCAACATTCCAGAATCCGGTGCCCGACATTTTGGTTGCATCACCGGTCGTAGATTTTGCGTTCAGATTCACAGCGACGCTCGGAGTAGACCCACTCTCATGCAAAACTGTATATCTTAGCGCCCCGCTGATATCTCCTATCTCCAAAGTATTAGTGTGATCCACCTGCGTACCGCCTACGCCCACATCAAAGGGTGTGCGGTCTGTTTCTAATTCGCTATAGCCGTAAGGAATCGCCATGCTCAGTGCCAAATCGTCAATAATGCCATAGCTCACGCTAAAACTTGTATCTACCGCCCGAGTAATTTGCCTGGGGGCAGGCCTGCTACCCTCGGGACAGAAAAGCGACTCCGCATCCGGGTTGAAACAAGTACTCACAGCGATATCCTGGGCATAAGTCAAACCAAACTCAACCTCGAGCTCCCCCCTCTTAAACAACACCTTTTGCCGCCTCAGAAAAGTATCCAACTGCCTCTTCATATCCTCAGCTTCTTCTTCGCGGCTTCCTTCGACAATACTAGTATCTTTTTCGGCTTGGGAATCATCCCCGGTTGGCTGATCAGACGGCTCTTCCGACGAAGCTACCGAGGTATCAGACTCTATAGATTCCGCCTTGGCTTGCGTGGCGGGTGCTGCCGTCTGTTTCGAATCTTCCCCCGAAGCGGCCTCTCGTTTCATCAGAAATTGCATCTGGTCTTTAAGCAGTTTAACCTCCTGTTCAAGCTTCTCATATTTTTCCTTTGGAACATACCCATCCTTCATACGAGATACATTCGCACCAACTAACGTCGATCGGGCTTTCTCAGCTTTGACAACCGGTGACTCAATCCGGGAATGCTCCATATCCCCTTCAACCTCAACGACACGGATTTTATCTGCGAATCCCGCCGCCGCCAAACGGTTCACCGCTCCGTCAAGATTCGCTTGGGATGAAAAAGCTCCAACACCCACGGCGTACCCCCCTTCGACCGGGATAATCCAAGTTCTAAATTTATGCTGGCGTAACTTTTTTGTGATCTCATCGACCTCGGTACGGTTCGAAAATACACCTAACTGAAGTCGTTGAAGTGTCGGTTGATCTTTGCTCTGAATAAGTTTTCGAGGGGAAGCATCTGATCTGGATAGTGACTGAGGAAGAGGTTGCGTTGATAGTCTTGTTTCAGCTATATCCAATGATTCCTTGGCAAAAGACGTCGGGGACCAAAAAAATGTAGCGAAAAGATACAAAATTATAAATAGACCAATACTACTACTCCGATGGCGTATAAATGACGGAATGATATTAATCTGAAGGATTGGGATGACTATCAGTTTAGAGAACGTGAATTTCTCTAACAAAGACGATTTATGGGGTCTAAAAACTGGAGTAGTGTCGACTGAAACAAGTACTGGATCGAAAGATGACGCAGGTAAAAACCCTAAACTGTTGAGCGTGCTTTTCTTCATATTCTTTATTCTTGTTATTATCAATCGACACCGGACGGTGAAGACGGCAGGAACAAAGTTAACGCAGCCGCGCTCGCAGCGTCAAGTTAATTGTGTGGTTTTGAAAGGAATTTATACTATTATTTAGCCGACGTAAATCGGGTCGGACATAGTCATCGGGCCTAGACAGCGCTAATGGATAGTTGACAATGTTCTCCTCTCCTGCCTTACCCAACACAAATATTATGCCACCATACTCTTCTTGGAAATGCGCAGCGCTCAGACGAAGATTACCCCGACTGGGATCCGCCAGAAAAACCCGATCCCCCGCAATACCCCTTAGCACTGCAAAATGGTGATACCCAAACGGTTTGACGTAAACAATGACAGGGGCTGTGAGTTGCCTGAGCTGTTCAAACGTTAGTTTAAAGCCGGCGGCCTTATACCCCCTTTGTTGAGCAGCGTATTTCAAATCCAAAAGAGAAAACCCGTTTTTCTTCTTGCGAGCAAGCTCCTTTTTTGTGAGATTTTTATGTCGAACCTTTAATATATCAAGTATCTCTTTTTCGACGGTTTCTTCACCGAAATAATGAGCCATAAGAGTGGTCAAAGCTGCCGCACCACAAGAGGCATCTAACTGTTGTTTAACAACATTTTTGTCGCGAAGCTCTACCCAGGTATGGCGCTTAACACCAGTCTCCCCTGCCATACTTTCTGCCTGTAAAACAATCAGCAAAAGAATGAAAACACTCACTAGTCGCTGAATCTTTTTCATAGGCTTTCTAAAGCATTTTAGAAACGGGTATTTCCGCTCGTTTGACTGACCTGGACTTATAACAGAGCACATCGCATTGATCCATTGCAGCAATCAAGGTTGGGTTCGTCTGTGTGGGAACAATCTTGAATCACGGAGTAAGGCCTAGCGGGCAAAAGACTGCTGAACACAATCACTTGTCCGCTAGGAATACTACACCTCAACTAATATTTACGTATTCTTACGAAAACGCTACGCCATAGTAGCGAAATAGCTGGGGCTTTTTGATATCAGATTAGTTTACAACCTGAAGGAACTGCGCACCTGTTACAGGGAGTTCATTGGCAACGGTAAAACTTGCTGTACCGCCTGATGCGCCAGAAACAACCCATGCACAAAGGGCAACCCCTCCAGCACTATCTACAGTTGCAACGTCACAAGTTGCTCCGCCTTCGGTCGCAGACAATTCTGCATCCTGAATAGGTGCAGGAGCCGCTTGTACTCCGCTAAGAGCCTGAAAATCAGCCGCCATTGCAGGGGCGGACAACATGGCTACAGTCAATGCACTTCCTAATAGTGTTACTTTTTTCATGTTTTTCTCCTCAATGAATTTATTATTTATTAGTCATTCAAAGTACCAGGTTAGTTAACAACCTGAAGGAACTGCGCACCGGTTACAGGTAGTTCATTGGCAACAGTAAAACTTGCTGTGCCGCCTGATGCACCAGAAACAACCCAAGCACAAAGAGCAACGCCACCAGCACTATCTACAGTTGCAACGTCACAAGTTGCTCCGCCTTCAGTAGCAGACAATTCTGCATCCTGAATAGGTGAAGGAGCGGCTTGCAAGCCAGACATAGCCTGAAAATCAGCCGCCATTGCAGGGGCAGACAACATGGCTACAGTCAA
>JAZGGE010000414.1:0-4575 GCA_036480195.1 Methylococcales bacterium | reverse complement strand
CGGGTGATTCGTTATAGCCCTTGCAGACCTGTCCACCACTTTTAATTTTCGATGTTTGTCCCGCCTTCTAATTTGGCAGAATGCGTGAACGGGTGGCTAACCACCCGTCCCACTGTTTTTACTCTTTACTCGCTTAAAAAATTCCTTTTTCCTGAATCTCGTACAGATTCATCACATCTAAGCTCACTTAAGGGTAATGAGGAATGCCTCCGAGTATCCCGATTCTACAAAAAATATCCGAAAAACTTGAAGGAGAACATTCCCAATAGCTTATTGCGTCCTCTGCATTATGCTGAGTTAACAAGCTCTTGAATTTCTTTGGCTGAATCAGCCGGTGATGGTGCTCCATAGATTGCAGCACCCACGACGACAATATTTGCACCTGCTTTCACAACTTGTTGCGCTGTCGCCTGCTTAATACCACCTGCAACAGATATTCTAAGATTTAGACCCAACCCAGCTATAGCTCCCAAATCTTCGAACGGTGTATCTCCAGCCGCCTGCGCATCAAGGCCGGTGTGAATACCAACGATATGCGCGCCCGCTGCTGCACATTCTCTTGACCGTGCGACCTTATCTTTAACATTAATGAGATCGACTTGAGCTTCCGCTCCATTTGCATTTGCAGCTTTGATAACACCTTTTATGGTAGAAATGTCAGAGACACCCAGTACTGTACAGATGTCACCGCCAGCTTCATAAAAAGGACTCGCTTCGTATTCTCCAGCGTCCATAGTCTTTAGGTCAACTAAAATCAGCTTACTAGGAAATTTAGATTTTAGCGTTTTGACTAACTCGACACCATTTGCCTTAATGCATGGGGTTCCGATTTCCAATATATCAATAAAAGGCGCTACTTGCTCTGCAAGTGCAACAGTTTGATCGAAATCCAGCGAATCTAATGCCATTTGGATTAATGGTTTTGCCATGATTTGTACTCCGTTTGTAATTTTATAGTTTCGAAAAATACCCTACCTACGAACCCAGCACTTTAAAACAGTATGTAGGCGGATGTCAATTACCCAAGATTGGGAATTAAATAAGGAACTTTATACTTAGCAGAAAGAGGTTGTATCGTACCATGCAATAGCGCGAACTACTGGAACTCTACCTTCCATCTTTGTAAAAAAAAGCCTCTGAGACTGAAAGGCCGAAGGGTAACCCTCGGCCTTTCAGTCATTACAACGCAATACATTTACAAAGTATTGACAGCATTTAAGTCCTTAAACGTTTGCTGTAAACGAGCCGCCATACTCACCTGAGCGGCTCGCTGCCAGACACGAGGATCATAGTATTTTTTGTTCGGGCTATCATCACCGTCCGGATTACCAATCTGTCCTTGGAGATAACCTTCATTCTTCAAGTAATACTCTCTCACGCCAGACCAAGCCGCCCATTGGGTATCGGTATCGATGTTCATCTTAATGACACCATAGCCTATTGACTCTTCGATCTCTGCAGGACTCGATCCTGAACCACCGTGGAAAACAAAATTAAGAGTGTTTTCACCCACACCATATTTCTCCGACACATACTTTTGAGAGTTAGCTAGAATCTTGGGCGTTAACTTGACATTACCTGGCTTGTAAACACCATGAACATTACCAAACGAAGCTGCAATAGTAAAACGATCGCTGATTTTACTTAGTTCCTCGTAGGCGTAAGCAACCTCTTCCGGCTGTGTATACAACAGGGATTGATCCATATCGCTATTATCGACACCATCCTCCTCACCACCAGTAACACCCAGTTCAATCTCCAGGGTCATACCCATCTTGGACATGCGACTCAAATACTTGCCGCAAATTTCAATATTTTCTTCAAGACTTTCTTCAGATAAATCCAGCATGTGAGAGCTAAATAACGGACTACCTGTCTCAGCGAAATGCTTTTCCCCAGCTTCGAGCAAACCATCAATCCACGGAAGGAGTTTCTTCGCAGCGTGATCGGTATGCAGAATAACTGGTACGCCGTAGTATTCAGCAACATTATGTACATGCTTTGCCCCAGATATAGCTCCCAGAATCGCGTTCTGCTGGCCTTCTAATTTAAGGCCTTTACCTGCGACAAATTGGGCGCCACCATTGGAAAATTGGACAATCACGGGGGATTTAGCCATCGCTGCGGCTTCCAATATTGAATTGATGGTATCACTGCTAATTGCATTCACTCCGGGTAGAGCAAACTTTTTTTCTTTGCAAATCGCAAAGATTTTTTGAACATCATCACCGGATACAACGCCGGGTTTGACTACGTCTAAAATTTTCTGTGACATACGTCGAATCCTAATTTTAAAATGTTACACCAATTCCTAAGCAAGTCGACCATGGAATCGGTGCGAAAAACTTTTTGGGCGGCGAAGTTAAACTAAACTTGTCGCCCTGTAGATATAGTGAATAAAAGACATCATTGCCACAAGCCTAGGTATTCCACCTAATCCACTATCAGGGAAGTAACTATTCGGAACGTCCTATTTTGCTCCAGAATTAAAAAACATGCTATTTACAACTGTGTCTTTTTAGTACCGTTATGGAGCAAAATAGAAAGAGGAGCCTTCCTTTAGCCAAATTCTTTTTAGCTTTCAGTCTCCAGTACTTTTTCCAAACTTTCTAATCTATCCGCAAGAAGTTCTTCCAAGGTCTCTAATGCTTTGGAAAATCCACTAATACCTTCTGATAACTTATCAGTGGCCATACGATTCTCCGCATGCATACTGTCAAAAGTAGCCTTATCCATAGCTATTTTATCAATGGAAGCACTGGTAGCCACTTGCGGATCTAACTTGCGTGGCAAATCACCTTCAATGGATTGTAATTCCTTCAACAACGCGGGTGAAATAGTAAGAAGATCACAGCCTGCCAACTCTGTAATTTCTCCGATATTTCTGAAGCTCGCACCCATAACCTCGGTCTCATAACCAAATTTTTTGTAATAATTGTACACTTCGGTTACTGAAAGAACGCCGGGATCTTCAGCAGATGGATAAGAATCACGTCCGGTATCTTTCTTATACCAATCAAGGATTCGCCCAACGAATGGAGAAATCAGGGTAATTCCAGCCTCTGCGCAAGCAATCGCTTGATGCAAGCCAAACAGCAGTGTTAAATTACAATGGATGCCCTCTTTTTCAAGAACTTTCCCTGCTTCGATCCCCTCCCAGGTTGAAGCAATTTTGATCAGTATCCGTTCGCGGGATACGCCTTGAGCTTCATATTGGGCGATCAACTCACGACCTTTCGCGATAGTCGCTTCGGTATCAAAGGAGAGCCGTGCGTCAACCTCAGTGGAAACCCGACCCGGAATAATCTCAAGAATTTTAAGTCCGAAAGAAACTGCCAGACGATCGAAAGCAAGGGTAACCACCTCTGATTCCGGTGCATCTTTACCTAACGTTTCTCTAGCGCCTTTCAAGGTATCATCGACGATACTTTGATATTGTGGCATTTGCGCCGCAGCGGTTATTAATGAGGGATTAGTCGTTGCATCCTGGGGCTTAACGGTTTCAATAGCCTTCAGATCGCCGGTATCGGCAACAACCACGGTCAGTTTTCTAAGTTGTTCAAGTAAAGTCTTAGCCATAATTTGGGTACCTCTTTTTCTGTTAAAAAATTCTGATCCTTAATTCAATTACAATGCGTCACTATCGACAGTTGTTTAGTTGGCCGAGCAAGTAGTTTGATGATTTCATAGAGTTTATAGGCGAATTACCGTACTGAACCTATTTGCTTGTTTTTCCGGATAGGCATTGCGACGCCGGCTTTATTCCCGCGATGCACTTCATATAGCGCCTTGAATAATCGGATAAATACCTTTCGGACAATCAACTAACCAAAAACCGTCTTGATAACTACCGCGTTATCCCGCATAAAAGACTAAGGGATACACTACGATATTACTGGAGTTCCGGTAAAGTCAAGCAAAACTCGAGCAATTCCCACTAAACCACGGGTTGCTAGACTCAGCTGCATTATAAACAACATCCCAGATCCTGCCCCATCAATAAAGAAAAGCTAAGCTGCTAGAAGAAACCTCGGATTCATTACAAAAGATCATCCTAAGTAAAGGAAAGAACGCTGTATCACCAACCCCGATTAAAAAGGTACTTCTCAACGCCCGTTGTTGCTGCCTCCCGAGCTTCCAAATACCTCGCAACCCCAGTTACTCCCATTGAACCACCCTGCCCCGTAGATCCACTAAGACTACTAAAGAAAGATAGTATTTTATCGATTAAACCACTCATCATTGCCCCCTTTTTCATGATATTTTTAGTTAGTGACTATCCAGAAATACATTACCTCATAGAGTATCACCTTGTGAGAATCGAAAAACAAAATACTTCGATTCCATTATTATCAACAGCCTACAGCTATCAAATTGCCGACACTTCCTTGTGTTCGGTTGGTTTTCACCAGAAACTGATGAGAACTCTGCTTACGAGTAGCCTACACTAAAGCACGGCTTCGACATTTTCAACAACATTTTCAATCGTGAAGCCGAACTCCTTGAAAAGATCCTTCGCCGGTGCCGATTCACCAAATCGGTTTAGACCCACAACCCGACCATTGCTCCCGACAT
>JAZGGE010000413.1:0-3159 GCA_036480195.1 Methylococcales bacterium | reverse complement strand
GTGCGAGGTTGTTTGTAATGCGCGTTGATAGGCCATTAAGCCGGATGTTGCAACACCGAGTATTCCGCCTGCCATATCGTTACCTTTTTACTAATTTATACTAGTACTCTGTCAACATTGTATTGACGGGTATAGTAAGCCAATAAGCGGCCATCTGCGTTGTTGCACTCGCTTAAATTAGCCCTACTAGTCCTGCGCTCGTGCGCCTAGCAGCTGACCACTTCTCAACTTCCTCTACCCGCCAATACAACATTGAAGGAGTACTAGTCGATTGATGCGCTTCCTATCGTCAGCACATCCTACGTTTTATCCTTAACTTACAGACCTCTCCATTTTTAGTCAAAATCGTTCCTAAAATTGGACAGGATTTTTCAAGATTTACAGGTTGCTTTGGGACAAAACCGTTATGTCATCTTGTAAATCCTGTCATTTTTTGGTGTGGCAGATGGTAGCCCGCTCTGCAGGATGTCCAATTATCGCCAAAGCCCCCATACTTTCTGGATTCAAAACCTATTTTTCAGAGGGCGTTGCTGATGTCTGATATGGGAACTATCGCTCTATTCATCAAACCTAAAGCTGACAGAATACTCGATTAGTACATCCGTTTTATAAACCCTATTTTGAAGAATACAGACAGAAAAACAAGTCAGTTTCGGATATCATAGAATTAGTAATCTAATTTGAATTAGTTCCTTTACACCGTTATATCCCACTATGAACAAGCATTTTTTGTTATTTGTCCTGTTTTTCACCGGTTGCACAGGATCTGGCCAGCTCACTCAACCTGATAGTTTTGATTCCGAAAGTGTAGGCACCCTACGGTTTAAGCTTACTCATATTACCGGGAACCAATTAGAGACTTTTAGCAAGCAACAACAAGATGAAATTTCACAGGAAATCAGCCGACGTTTCTCACAAGCGGGTTATTCGATAACCTATACTCGATCAGACGAGCCGAAGCAAAACATCTCTCATGTTCTGGAAGCTTCAGTAGGTAGTTCCGAGTATAAAGAGACACCAACGGGATTTTCTTTTGGGCTTGGTAACTCTGATCCCAGATCATCAAGCTTTCAAAAAAGTGTTTCGATACCTGTTACCTGTACTCTACGATCCCAGAGAAATTCAGACCAGGCTGTGGTCTTACAGGAACGTATATCCATCCCCTCTAATACGATTTCACCAGGCTTGGACGCTGACCAACAATTCGGAGAAAAAAAGCGTTTCTATATTGAGAACATCGGTTCAACTTGCCATAACCTATTATCTAAACTCGGCATTCTTCCTGCCAGCACCGCTAATGGCAAACCAGAAGACCAATTTGCGCCAGTTGTCCGTGTTGAAACCGAGATCGAAAATAGGAAAGAGAAAGCAGATAAGATAAAGAATAAAATAGTGTCAAAACCAACCCCTCGTACCGTTTCGACCGCAGGTTTAGCGAAAAAATCAAAAAAAGAAGCCTCTGTCGAGACAGGAAACCAATCGAAAAACACTAAAACGCCGGTCGCTATAAAAAATGATCAAGCTGAAGATTTGCGGAATAAAACGATGAAAATTTTCAATAAGGGTGACACCGTTATTTTAAAATTCGGTCATGAACGCAAATAGGGCAACTCCTTAAGCAGCAGTCATCAACCGATGAAATTCAGTCAGACTCTCCTTTACTTTGTCACCCGACAACCCTAACTTCACCGCACGGTCAATATATCGCTTAGTATGGTTTAGTTTACGTTTTTCCACGCCATTTGTCTTCATATCGTGCAACATCATCTTGACCATGTTCATGAGCACGGTTTTGTTTCCCGGCATTCCCTCGATTGCCTGTTCCAAGTGGCCGATGGCTTCCTGCACTTTCCCTGCCTCAAACAATCTCACACCTTCGTTGTTTATTTCCACAACCTCTTTTCGGGCATTATTGATGAACTCTTCAACGAGACTCTCTAACCCGAGTTCTTTGCAAACGGCCTTTAGATCCTCCAACACCAATCCTCCATCTATATTTTGTCTAACCAGATCGTCAATCAATTTTTCCGCAGTTCTTCCATCGCCCGATAGATAACTCATTCTGGTTAAATCCAATGCAATATCCGAAGGTAAAACTCCGTCGCTCTGCCCTGCCAGGGCTATACTTTTATGCAGGCTTTCCTTGGCTCTTTTTTCATCATCTTTTTCTTGGAAGACTACTGTCTCCGCCATCATCGCCCTGAGTTCTGCTTCTGGATCACCTTTAAATTCATAACGCATGGATTTAATAATCTCCATAGCTTCTTCCGAACGTCCCCGCTTACCACAAATACTGGCAAGTTTCGAATCATCTGAACACTGCCTGTGGACGGAATACTGGCCAAGTTGAATCGCATTTCGAAAAGAAACCTCCGCCAATTCGATTGAACCATTACGTTCCGCTAATCTCGCCAAAGTTTGGTGCCGAAGGATGGCTTTAGGAGAAATTTCAACAGCCTGCTCTAATACTGCCTCAGCCCTTATTTCATCCCCTTGAGCCAAATACGTTTTGCTAAGCCAGTCATAGGCATCAAGCGTACTGGGTAAATCTTCAATAACTTGAACCAATAACTTTACAGCCAAATCATAGCGCTTTTTATAATAGTACACCCTGGCTTGCCCAATTTGCGCCCAGGGAGCCCGTCTATCCATTAAAACCTCACAGAAAATAACCGATGCCCGGTCATAGTCTCCCACTTCAAGAAATAACTCACTTTGCAGCTTTAGAAGCTCCATTCGATTCCTTTTATCGGCCTGATCTACGAGCGCTGTACAGTGTTCTAACGCCTTCATAAACAGCCCGGCAGAAAGTGCTCGATCCAATATTTGGAATGCTTGTTTGCGTCCGAAGTGGCGATTCAGCCGAGTGATAACCAGCTCTTTGGGAAAAGGTTTGGTCAGGTAGTCATCGGGTTTATACTCCATCGCACCCATCACGACCGCCAGACTACTGTCGCCACTGATCATCATAAAGACCGTTGAATAAGGAATAATATTTCTAAATTTAACTTCTTCGAGAACTTGTTGTCCGTTCTTTCCTTTGCCTAAATTGTAATCGCAAAGAACGGCATCATAACGCCTCTCTTTCAGCCTTGTGATTGCCTCATCCCCCCGCATTGCTTTATCCACATCATCAGCACCTGAAGAATAAAGCATCTC
>JAZGGE010000412.1:0-9992 GCA_036480195.1 Methylococcales bacterium | reverse complement strand
CTGTCGCCATTTTGCCGAATCGCATGCAATCCAATCGCGAACTCAGATACCCGGCAGCCAGCAATTGGAACGTGGTGCCTAATAAAAACCTGGAATTTTATTCCGATCGTCCCGGTACCGAACGTATCGTATTGATTGCTAGCGAACGCTATCTGGATGTGAGTAAATTGAAAAGTACTGGCAACAGCAAAAGTATTGGCGATTTTTTTGCCATGGATAACCCGTTGGATGCATTTGATACGGTAATTAATGAAGCTTACAACGAAGGTGCTGATACTGAAAAACGAATACGGATTCGCCGCAATGCAACGAACAGCCGACCTCTCCCTCCGGGTCTGGTGGTTAAAGAAGTTTATTTGAGAATACGTTAAAAGGCTATATTTTCTGATCTCGCGGTCAATATATCTTTCGCATTTTTGGGGGGACTCTATTATGTTAAAAAAGCTTTCAATTGGTACCATTATTGTCGGCGTGACACTGGGTTTTCCAGCTCAGGCTGACGACCGTGCTTTACTCATTGGTGTCGGCGACTATAAATATTCAGCCCAGGGAATTTCCAATTTACCCGGGATTGACCTGGATTTAGAAATGATGGACAAAGCGGTTCGGTTAATGGGGTTTGATGCTATTAAGACCCTCACGAACGACCAGGCTACTTTGAAAAATGTCGTCGGTGCAATGGAAGATTTTTTGATCAACGGTGTAAAGTCCGATGACCGGATTTTGATCTATTTTAGCGGACATGGTACTCGAATACCTGACCGCAACGGTGATGAAGAAGACAATGCGGATGAAGTATTGATAATGCATGATGCCCAGCCTACAACGATTAATGGTAAACCCTCCCTGACAGGAGTGCTGGTCGATGACAAATTTGACGAAATTTTAAAAAAGATCCCTAGTGATAACACTTTGGTACTGATTGATGCTTGCAATAGCGGTACCGCCACTAAATCTATCATGCTGAGTCGAGGTACGCTTGGCGAAGGGATTGAAACCCAGCCAAAATTCGTTGAGTACGCCGGAATACCGATAACCAAGGATAATTCTACTTTGTCAGGTCAGAAATCGGCGGATGTAAAATATGTTGCGATTTCAGCAGCCGGGGATACAGAATACGCCCAGGCTACGAAGAAAGGCAGTTTGTTTACCTTGGGTCTTCTCAAAGCAATCAAGGGTGCAAATCAAGACACCACATCACCCTTAACCCCAGCCAGTTTGAAACAACAGACTACGGCCTATATCAAGGCAGAAAATAAAAAAGCGCCATTTACACCACGTTTGTCCGGTAATCTCCAACTTGCCGAGAAAATGATAAAAATTCGAGCTAGTGATAATGGGAATGGTCAAGTCTGGCAACAGCTTGTCGCGTTAACTGAAAAAGCCGAACCTTTGAAAATCAGTATCAACCAACCGGACTATGCAGAGGGCGATATTCTAAAAATTACCATCGACAATAATAAAGCTGGTTTTTTGAGTGTAATCAATGTTGGGCCAACAGATCAAGCTACTGTCTTGTTTCCTAATAGATATCACAAGGACGGCAAGGTACAAGGTACGATTACTATTCCAACGTCGGGTATGCGCTTTGAAATATTTGCTCCACCTCCCTTTGGCCCGTCAATGATCGTTGCTTTTTTAACTGACAAACCACTCGATTTATACAACAGCGGTGATGGGGTGCATGATAGCAAAGACATAGAGGGCGATTTGTTTCTTTCGCTATCAGAATTAGGGTTGCAAACTCTGACTCGCAATTTTGGTGTAAGAGAAAAACAAGAATCCAGTGAGGTTAAAGCGGGAAAAGTGATTACTCGAATTTGTCCTTCGAAATGTAATTGAATAATACGACAAAGGAACGAGCACTCAATAATTTCGCCAAGTGTAGGAGGGGCTTTAGCCGCGATAGGGCCGAGTTCGCGGCTAAAGCCTCTCTTACAAAGTTTTCATACCTATTTCGAAAAACCAGATATTCTGAATTTGTCGAAGTTATTTCATGTTCTTTCTTCTCACTAAATTTAGAAACTCAAATAGGCCAATGACCCATGAATAAACAAACATTGATCATCATCAGTATGATCCTATTGGGTCTCTCCAACCCTCTGCATGCTGCGAATAAAGCGCTGCTAATCGGTGTCGGTGAATATCAAGGCGATAAAGATGACCTTGAAGGGCCAAAACATGATGTTTCCGCGTTAAAAGCAACATTGCAAAAACATTGGAGTTTTAAACCGGAAAACATAAAAACTTTAGTGGATTCCGATGCGACACACGATAATATCTTAAAAGCATTGACGCAGTTAAAGGAGAACATCCAGCCACAGGATCAGATTTTCATTTACTTCAGTGGGCATGGCACCAGCTTGCATGACAAGGCACTAGGCTTACCTCTGCCCTATAGCAGTGGTGCACTGATTCCCCATGATTTTTCCAAGACAGGCAATTCACAACAAATGGTTAGCCAACTTATTGTTGGTCAACGGGACCTCAAACCTATATTAACCGAGATAGACAAAACTCAAGCCCAAACCTTCGTGGTGTTCGACAGTTGTTATTCCGGTAATAGTGTTCGAGGTCTATATGCTGGAGCTAGTCTGCTACGCAACCGTCACATGAGTCTCAATCTTCCTGCATCAAGGGGGTTTGATGACTACGAAGATGACGAAGTTTCAGCCTACAATTCTGGGAAGCAGCAAAAAGCTGAACCTTATCCTTATCGAAACATCTTCTTTTTGTCGGCCGCTAATGCAAGGGAGGTGGCTCAGGATATTGGGACTTTGAGTTTGAAGCAATTTCCAACGTTGGACAATAAACCCCACGGTGCGTTTACCGACAGCCTGCTCCGGGCATTATCCGGTGAACTTGATGTCGATGGTAACAACGATGGACAGCTTAGTTACAGCGAATTGTATGCCTCAATCAGCGGATTTATGAAAGAAAAGGGATATTCCCATGCCCCTCAGGTTTTACCGCAGTTAAGCGAAGATAATCAGATGCTTAGAATGCGAAATGTTCTGGGAAAACAGAATGTTTCAACCCCCAGACAAAAGCCACAATCGGCTTTTCTCAATGTACATGTTGATTTCAGTGATCCGGCTCTTCTGAATCAATTGCGGAAGTTGCCCCACGTTCAAATAAGTGATGTGCTCGCGGAATTAAGCCTGAAAAAAAAGGCTAATGATTACCTTTTAATTAACAAAGCAGGTGATTTGATTGGCACTTTAACTAATCCGTCGATTCAACAGACTGTCGGACGGATAGGGCAGGAAGCCTGGAAAAAACAGTTTCGGCAACAACTGCAAAAAAGCGCTTCGATCAATATTGATTTCAGCTTGAAAGATGGCATAAAAGGTAGCACCGCTATAGAAGGTGAACTCATTGCTTTTGCCTTGCGTAGTGAAAAACCGGTACATCTGTTATTACTGGATGTTGATGCGAATGGCACATTAACCGTTCTATATCCCTATCGTACCCATGAGCTTAGTTCAATAAAAGCCAATCAGCTTAAAGTAATCCCCGGCGAAAATCCGAATGATTGGATCAAAGTACAATCTCCGTTTGGGACAGATCACTTAATTGCTATAGGATTTTCTGAGGAACCGGCATTTTTAAAAGAATTTGTTGGTAAAAATAGTTTAATTTTGCAATCTGATCTTTATCAAAAACTGAAGCAGCATTTGCAAAAAGCCACCTTCGGTTATAAAGAATTCGATTTATTAACCGTACCTGCAAATAATCGTCGATAAAAAGACTAACCGTAATGAAAAAAAACTATTTGCTCATCCTATCTCTACTGTTTAGCCATCCTCTATATGCTGATTGCCAACAGGGAGAAATTATTTTTAACCAGGCAACCGCAAATAAGAATCTTCAACAGGCGCTCGATGAATTCCAGCAATCCGCCACGCTTTGTCCCAACTACACGGTGTATTATGAACAGGGTAGAACGCTGTTTAAGCTCGAGCGTTCCGATGAAGCATTACAGAGTTTCAAGCAGGCGCTACACTACAGCGAGGCGAATAGCGGTAACGAGGCAAATGCCCTGGCACGAATTGCCTTGGTATATTTTAAAAAGGACGCAATGCAACAAGCGAGTCTGTACGTTGAAAAAGCCTATATCATCAGCAAGCAAAATTCACCCCATTGGATATTACGCCTGCGTAAGGATATTGATATACAAAATGCTAGTCATATCGCCAGCGCCAAAGAAATCAAACAAGCCCTACTCGATGGGAAGAATTTTGGCGTACGCACAAAAATAAAATTTAACAGCATTACCTTTAAATTCAACAGCACCGAATTTACCCCACAAGGACAACAGCAAGTAGCAGAATTGGGAAAAGCCCTGGTAGACCATCTTACAGATAGACAACAGGCATTAATTATTGGCCATACGGACAAAATTGGCGATGAAACATACAACCAGACCTTATCTGAACAACGTGCTGAAAAGGTTAAAAAAGCCCTGGTGGGCATAAACCCAGCTTATAGTAGACGGATTAAAACTCAAGGAAAAGGTGAGAGCGAATTAAGATACTTTGGAGACAGTGAGCAGGATCATCAATTAAATCGCCGGGTGGAAATGCAACTCCCTTAAAGTCTGTTGAGAGAGGGAGATCTATATACTTTATTAGTGTTGCGGGTAATGCTGTTTATATCGATAAGTAATCGATACAATAAGAAACTACTTGCTAATGGAATAAGCTTTCTTCTAGAATGAATGTAAGGAGGAGATTACAATACTATGAAAAGCGGACTTTTTATCCGGTTTCTTCTGTGTTTGTCTATGCTGGTTTTAGCTCTACCGGTTAAAGCACAAGAAGGATCCTGCCAGGAATGGATTGCTGCGCTTAAAGCCCGGGAAGGGCGTGTTGAAACACAGCTGGCCAAAAAAGTTTTTTGGTCGATAGCGATACTGGAAGATACCTATTGCTTTGGGGATAAACTTCGAACGTTTGAGCGTAGCCGTGCGACAGTTTTGTTGCGCGATAAAAGCTATCTTCGTCTCAACCAAAACACTATCACTGGCTTTCCTGAATATAAAGGTAAAGAAAAGTTTTCATTAATCAACCTGATTAAAGGCGCGGTGTTTTTCAGAAGCCGTGTTCCTCGTCGGCTCGAAGTCGAAACGCCGTTCGTCAACGCAGTCATTAAAGGTACTGAATTTCTAGTTGTCGTCAAGGAAGACGAGACCCAGGTGACTGTCTTTGAAGGTGTTGTCGAGACCACCAATAAACGCGGTCAATTGACACTCAATAAAGGTGAAACAGCCATCGCCAAGGTCAATCAACCGCCACGGCGTCATATTCTTGTGAAGCCGAAAAATGCAGTACAGTGGGCCTTATATTATCCACCGGTCATTGATTACCGAGTTCCACCATCCGATCCTGCGGTTTCGAACCTTGAATCGGCCCTTGATGCATACCGAGCGGGGAATCTTTCCACTGCATTCGACGTTCTCGACCGCATACCGGAAGGCCAACGTAGCAACACCTATTTTACGTTAAGATCCGGTTTACTGCTGACTGTTGGTCGTGTCGATGAGGCTCAGCCCAATATAGCGCGGGTTCTTGCGGAGAATCCGGGGGATGTTAACGCGATATCTTTAAAATCCATTATCGCCGTCGCACAAAATGATAATGACGAGGCTCTTGTCTTAGCCGAAAAAGCAGTGAATACAGATCCCCAATCCGCTCCGGCACTTATCGCCTTATCCTATGCCCAGCAAGCCCAATTTGAACTGGAGGCAGCACGGGAAAGCCTGGAAAAAGCCGTTGAACTTGCGCCTGACGATGCCCTGGCCTGGGCCAGACTCGCCGAACTACAGTTATCCTTTGGCGATCTGGATAGCGCCCTGGAAGCCGCCGAAAAAGCCGTCTCCCTCAATCCTAATCTGGAACGTACCCAAAGTGTATTGGGTTTTGCGGCACTGACCCAGATTGATATTGACAAAGCAAAAGCAGCATTTGAAAAGGCGATCCGGTTTGATCCAGCTGCGCCATTGCCTCGTTTAGGTTTAGGATTGGCCAAAATCCGCCAGGGTGATCTGGATGAAGGGACGGAAGATATGGAAATAGCTGCCAGTCTCGATCCTGATAATTCCTTGATACGCAGTTATCTGGGGAAGGCATTTTATGAAAAGAAGGACAAGCGTTGGGCGGGTAAAGAATTGGCTATGGCCAAGGAATTGGATCCTAAAGATCCGACACCGTGGTTTTATGATGCGATTTTGAAGCAGACGATGAATAGGCCGGTGGAGGCACTGCATGATATGCAGAAAGCGATTGAGTTGAATGACAATCGGGCGGTTTATCGGTCGCGGTTGTTGTTGGATGATGATTTGGCGGCGCGGAGTGCTAGTTTGGGGCGGATTTATAATGATTTGGGGTTTCAGCAACTTGGTTTGGTGGAGGGGTGGAAGTCGGTGAATGCGGATCCGAGTAATTATTCGGCGCATCGGTTATTGGCGGACAATTATGCGGCGTTGCCGCGGCATGAGATTGCACGAGTGAGTGAATTGTTGCAGGCGCAGTTGTTGCAGCCGATTAATGTTACGCCGGTGCAGCCGCAGTTGGCGGAGAGTAATTTGTTGATATTGGATGGTTTGGGGCCTGCTGGCCAGTCGTTTAATGAGTTTAATCCGTTGTTTATGAGGAATCGTTTGGCATTACAGGCTTCAGGAGTTGTTGGTAACAATGATACTTTTGGTGACGAAGTGACGTTTTCGGGAATTTGGAATAATTTTTCTTATAGTCTGGGGCAGTTTCATTTCGAGACGGATGGATTCCGTGAAAATAATGATTTAGAGCATGATATTTTTTCAATCTTCGCACAGGGGATCGTTACACCTGCATTAAATATTCAAGCTGGATTTAGTAGGCGAAACACAGAACAAGGCGCGCTGAGAATGGATTTTGATACTGTCGATTCTCCGCTAAATGAGCGGCGGAGAATAGACGAAGATAAAATAAATTTTGGACTTAGATTTAAACCGTATACACATTCAGATATACTTTTTTCGCTGAAATATGTAGATCGCAAAGAAGAAATTGGAGATATTCGTGCACAAGGAATTGAATTCGGTTCGACAGAACAGGATGGACTAAATGTTCAATTACAATATATTTTCACATCACAATTTATTAGTTTATCTGCAGGAATAGATAATTACGATGCAAAAGAAACCCTTACTACTTTAACGCGTGGTCCTGGCTCACCGAAGTTCAAAGGAAAATTAGACCCACAAGGATTTAACGCCTATTTGTATTCTTACATTAATTGGCCGCAAAATGTTAAATGGACATTCGGAGTAAATCAAGAGTCATTTCATGCTAATGGTCTTAGGCTGAAAAGTACCAATCCCAAGCTTGGATTGCAATGGAATATAACAAAGAACATCCTCTTTAGGCTTGCCTATCTTGAGACGATCAAGAGGCCTCTTGCTTTTGACGATACATTGGAACCTACATCTGTTGCAGGGTTTAACCAACTTTTCGATGATTTTAACGGAGTACTATCAAAACGCTATGGCATAGGACTTAATGTCGAATTTACACAGAATATCTATGGTGGGCTCGAAGTATCTCATCGTGACTTAGAGGTTCCTCGCCTCGGGGTCCGACGTAATCTAACTCACGAATTTAGAATAGAAAACCAAGATGAAAATCTTTATCGTGCCTATCTTTATTGGACTCCCCACACAAATTGGTCTATCGCAGGCCAATTTCAGTTTGAGGAGTTTCTTCGAAAAAATCGTCCATTACGTTTGAGGGTTGAACCTCCTTTTGAGTTAAGGACAATAACGATACCTGTTTCCCTGAGTTATTTCAGTTCAACAGGATTTAAAGGGAAAGTAGAAGTAACTTATGTTCATCAAGAGGTAGATTCAATTAAAGTTACTAATTCACAAGAAAATTTCGCGGTAGTCGATGCAATGGTTGGCTATAGGCTTCCGCACAGATTAGGTGTTCTATCTATAGGCGTGCAAAATTTGATCGATTCAGAATTTGACTACCAAGATCACAATATTCAAACAAATGATCCAAAAAATCCAAGGTTTTTACCCGAGCGTAGTTTTTATGCTCGATTCACGTTGAACTATTGATATATTGAAGGAGTGAAACTATGAGTATTTCCACATGTGCAGAAATTAAGAATGAAAACCTTAGCCGTGAACTAACTGACCAATTAAGTAAAGAATTGAATATTGAGGGTGTTCGTTTAGTGATCACGCTTGATGTAAAAGGGCAATTAAACATCGGGGCACCGGCAAACGTGAGAATTACACGCCCCGAAGAAGTGCTTTCTAAGCTCACGGCTCAAAAGGTTACAGGTAGTTGTTTGGTAACCGGGCATCTTGACAATCAGGCAGGCATTTATAGCATCGGGGGATGGAGTATTGGGTTTATTGAAGACTAGATTGTGGGGAATAAGAAGGATATAAAATTAGTATGATTAGAGCTTAGATAAAGAGATAAAGGGGTCAATCATTGATGTTATTCCTTTTTTAAAAAAGTATGATAACGATGATTGATCCCTTTTCTCCCTAGCAGACTTGCGAACTTCATGGTGTACTTGCGAAGGAGAATAAAGGGCTACGGTGTCGTGTCTAGCATTCAACATGCTCCTTGTTTTTCTGTCAAGAAATCGCTTGATCAAGTTGGGGTGTCAGATGAAAATCACGACCCTTTTACCCCGATTTTCATTGGCGAGAAAGTGCATCTATTAAACATACAATTCTATACCGATATTTGCTTTATGCATAAATTTAAAAAAAAGTAAAGGGGTCAATCATTGATGTTATACCTTTTGCAGAATAATGTTCTGGCTAGCGCCTTCGCAGTCTCGCGATAGATGTTTGTGCGCAGACACGGCCTGATGTGGTAAGGAAAAAGTAATGGCAGAAGAAACAACGAAACGTATTTTTAAAATTCGATAATTTCGGATACGGAGTTACTTTGCCTGTTGACAGGAGGCGGCCATATAGATGTTATGTTTTTGAATTTTCACGTTTTCGACTACTTAACAATCTGATTTCACAACTAATTTGGAGCCTGATTACAAGTAAATATTTTACAAAAAAAACCGTGAAAAGTGCATATCAAAAAATATATAATTATTACAAAATATCTCTGCATTTATTAACAAAAGGAGATTTTTATGAAAAATCTATCTTTATCGATACTATTATTAATATTCACATTTCTTAGCCTTTCATCTATTGTCAATGCTACTGATGTTCACCAACGATGCATTCAAGGAGATAAAGAGGCATGTTTTAACGTTAGAGATATTCAAAGAGTTTACGAACTAAAAAAGATGCTGGTGCTATGGGAACACCTTAAAAAACTAGAAAAGTTTCCAGATTGTGATCCTCGTTTCTGTGACCCTGTACGCTTTGACTCTGTAGTTGAAATAGATAATTCTTTTGAACCAAACCCTCAACCTAATTTGCTTGATGCATTACGAATCAATCCTGATGAGTATAGAGAAATCCTTATTGATCTTGATAACGACATAAATAAAGAAATAGAATCTCTAGAAAAATTTAACTAACACTCTGGAGTATATCAAAATAGGTGGGTAAGTATCCTTGCCCACCACTCTGTCTTGTTTTTATTACTGCGTCCAAAAACATAACGCCTGCTTCAGTTGACGTAAAAAGAAGCTATTTTTTTGCCTTAGCAAGTCGAGTAGACCGAAGGAACTTCCCCCTCAGTCCCTCACAGGGAGCCAAGTATCAGGCCTTACATTTGATACCCCTATATATAACAAGTTAACAGGGGACAGGCTAGAATGCACTTACTTAATCTACAAAAGCATGAATTACAATATAAAAATGGGCCGACAGATGTAGGGTCCGCTATGGAATAAAGAAGATCGGTCGCGACTAGATGTGGTTCGCGGGCTTAGCATCCTACTTCTTTGTGAAATGCCGAGGAAATCATTGTGTTAATTCATATGGATAGCAGTTAGATAAGTAACATTCCGGC
>JAZGGE010000411.1:0-5620 GCA_036480195.1 Methylococcales bacterium | reverse complement strand
GAGAATAGAGAACCTACTGCGGAAAAGTCCATTTTGGCCAGATTTCCCGATCATTTTCGTTAAATAGACCCACTATTCGCCTCAAATAATCGAAAAATCTGACTCAAAATGGATTTCCCTCGCTGCGGCTTCTATTCTCGGACAGGCTCCTAGGCGCAACGACGCCATTCGCAAAAAATGGTGTGCTATAAATGGGGTTTTCTTGGATGTGGAAGGAATATACCTTCCTTTTGTACGAAAAAGAAGCAAGAATGCCCACGACCTTCCTGTTAACATGATATCGAGATTCACCACATACCCTTCCCGAATGCCCGTTCCAGTTATCTTATTCTGGCTCTTGTTCAGCAATATCGCCAATGCGGCAATCTATCAACAACCTACAGACTTCCTAAACGAAGTTCTTGTCGGTGAAGTTCCCAAACCAAGCGTTCTATGGCTATCTAAACCCCTGCGTCAACACGCTAAGGAAATACTTTCCCATCCTCCCGGCTTTTTAAGAACCCGGTATTGGAAAAAACAAACCAAAACAGTCTGGATTCTTGATGAAATAGGTAAATCTGAGCCTATTACTGTGGGTATTGTCATCGATAATGGAGAAATTTCTCTTATCAAAGTCCTGGCTTTTCATGAAAGTCGTGGCTGGGAGGTGAAACACGATTTTTTCACCAATCAGTTCAAAGGTCTATTCCTTAATTCGGAACAAAAGCTCAATAGGCATATCGATGGTATTTCCGGTGCCACCCTCTCAGTTCGAGCGCTCAAGAAGGTCGCCGCACTCGCGTTGCTTTTCAACAAATTCGTGTCGGAATGAAACGAAGAAGAATATCCGCATGGGGATGGCTTTATCGACTGCATCGGTATATCGGACTCGTGATCGCCATCATCGTCTTAATGCTCGCACTAACTGGGATAACCATCAATCATAGTGATTCACTTCAGCTAAGCAAACGAATGGTCGAATCAGGGTTTATTCTAGACCAATATGGCATCAAAGCACCCGACAATCCCCTCAGTTTTAAAACCAACGATATCTGGGTAATTCAGATGGGCAAGAAGCTTTTTCTAAATAGCGAGCAAATCCCCGGAAACTTCGAATTGCTTGCCGGTGTTGTCGCCACAAATGGACTTATCGCTTGTGCCTTTTCCCGGGAGATCCTGGTTCTTTCCCCAGATGGGGACATAGTAGAACAGATAAAAACGGTGCCTGGACACATTGAGCGCATTGGCGCTGACCGGAATGACCTTATCTATTTAAAGACCGCACAGGGTAATTATTATAGCAACGACATGCTTTTTTCGTGGAAACCCGGTGATATCAATAATATCGGCTGGGCCGAAAGCAAATCACCTCCCTCTGACTTGATTGCTACCATTGCGCAATCGTATCGGTCAAATATCCTACCACTGGATCGGGTTCTCCTAGACTTCCACAGTGGTCGGTTCTTCGGGCAGTGGGGAGTATATATTGTTGATGCAGCGTCACTTCTTCTAGTCTTCCTGGCAATCAGTGGATCTATGATCTGGCTGCGACATAAATTCGTTTCCACAAGAGCGCGTTACAGGAAAAGAAAAAGAAATCAGAGTGCGTTGTGAGTCCTAAGAACCTGTCCTAGATCTCGATCAAGGGTTGCAGCGTAAAAGCAAAATTGGCCGAGAAAGCACAGAACACGGGTTGTATGTGAGTATTTTGAGACCATTTTTAACGCGGTGATGCGCCCTTCAATGAGATTTTGAACAGGTTCTAAGAGAAAAAAGGTGCCGTTCGGCATCAACCACATGCTGCCCCCAATGCAGGATATAACCTGTTTGCCATATTATCAGCGCATCCTGACTAGTGTTTCCATCAGCCTCATAAAGTGAAAGCCCTCTTTTCAGTTCGAAATAGATATCTGCAAAATCATCTGCCAGGCTACCGGTCTGGTCTAATTTATCGTCACATTTATCATGCTCCAACCAGTAGCTGTCATCTTCCCCCAGCAAATCTTTCAGCCGACAGAAAAGTTCAAACCGCTCTTCAAGATCCGGTAACGTAAAAAAGCCATATTCCAACTTTCTATCGTCAAGGTGAGTCATTGCCATCTGGATTCTTGGCAATATTCTGGCTATGTCAGCAAGCCAGTCATTTCGTTGATAGGTATCAATGTATTCGATGAGCAGGCAATAATCCCTTGCCGCTGATACCAGCTCACGGAAATATAGGTTGTGTTCATCCACGCTTTGCCGCTGAATTCCTATGGTTATCGTTAACTTTAGTTAAGTGTAGTCAAAAAATTGAAAACCGGAGCTATCTTTCCGGATATCAAATCTAAAACGGCATTTTTCGTTAGGAATGGTAATTAAATAAAACCTGGAAGTAAGTACCTACGCATAATTAATTTAACACTTTGCTTGTCTTTTTTCTCATCTTCCGCGTTGCAAAAACAGTTACATAGTGCACTATGTAACTGTTTCTACGCCTTGAAGATGAAAAAAAATCCTGCGCAAAACTGTCAAATTAATTATGCTCTGGGACTTAGTGCTGAAATTGGTTTAATTCAGACTCCCGACTCAGGTAGTTCATCGAGGGGAGGCTTAACCACTGCCTCATCTATTTCGACAATATCGAAGTTTTCTTTTGATTGCCCACACTCAGGGCAGTTCCAAGACGCCGACAACGCGTCCCACGTTGGTTGATCCTGTTTGTACAGATAGCCACAGGTGATACACATTCGTAGATTCACTCACTCCTCCTAATTCAGATGATTCTCAGAAAATATAACAATCCAACAACTAAACTGCAAAACCTATTTGTGATGAGTATGCTTTATAATAATCTGTTTTGTTCTAATCTCACCTAACCTACTAATGACAGATACTCTTCCGACAATACTCTCCATATCCGGCCATGACCCCAGCGGTGGCGCAGGTATCCAGGCGGATATTGAAGCTTTGATCAGCCAGGGTTGCAGAGTTTGCACCGTTGTTACTGCTCTGACCTCACAAAACTCCAGGAATGTCCGGCAAATCTTTCCGCAACCTGCCGAACACGTATTGGAGCAGTGTAACCTACTGATTCAAGACCGACCCATTGATGTGATCAAAATTGGCCTTCTTGGTGATGCTGAAACTGCAAGACAACTCGCAGACTTTATTGCCGGACTGCAAAAGATTCCCGTTATCCTTGATCCCGTCCTTGCTGCCGGTGGTGGACTTAGTGTGGCTAACCAGGAACTGATTGACACAATAATTTCACATTTACTAACCTGCACAACCGTTCTCACCCCCAATAGTCACGAAGCACGCATCCTCACCAATAGCTCCAACGATCTTGATCAGTGCGGCCAAGAACTCGTGTCCCTAGGCTGTAAGAATGTTCTCATTACGGGGACCCACGAGGAAGGCTCAACGGTCATCAATCGGCTATACAACGAAACTGGCCTTGTTGAAAGTTTCCAATGGGATCGCTTACCTCATACTTATCATGGCTCAGGCTGTACTCTGGCATCCAGTATCGCGGCAATGTTGGCTCATGGATTCGAACCTTTAACTGCTGTAATGGAAGCCCAAGAATATACCTGGAATGCTTTGCAGGCAGGCTATCAGCCCGGCACGGGGCAACACCTTCCCGACCGGCTTTTTTGGACCCAGGACGATTGATGAAATTGCCTTTTCCAAATTCAGGACTCTATGCAATCACCAGCACCCACCAGAATGCAACAGATAAATTCGTTTCTGCGGTTGATGCTGCCATCAAAGGTGGAACCCGTGTTGTGCAATACCGCGACAAAAGTAAAAATCCCTGCATTACAAAAGCCCGCCAGATTCTCGAAACGTGTCACGCGTCAGCAGTCCCACTGATTATCAACGATGATATCGCGCTGGTAAAAGCTATTGGTGCTGATGGCGTCCATCTCGGCAAGGATGATGCGGATATTCATCAGGCCAGAGTACTGTTGGGTAATGATGCGATCATTGGAGTATCTTGCTATAACTCCATCGGTCTTGCGGAAAAAGCCCAAAGAGAGGGCGTAACCTACGTCGCTTATGGTCGGTTCTTTCCATCACGATCAAAGCCCAATGCACCATCCGCCGGACTCGACGTGCTGACAGAATCGACTCTTGATATTCCCATCGTCGCTATCGGCGGAGTTACGGCGCAAAATGGAAAACACCTTCTGGATGCGGGAGCCGACCTGCTTGCAGTCATCGATGGAATCTTTGGACAGGAGGATATTCAACAGGCCGCAGAGCAGCTCTCTAGGCTTTTTTAAAGAAAAACCCATTCCTTAAACTTTGCAGCTTGCCCGACGCCACGTCCCTCATCATCCAATAGATTCCAGACAACCGCGTTGCTAATCGCAAACCTTCTACCCTCCTTTGTAACCCGTATTCCTTGATAGCCCTCGCTGTACCCACTATCCTGTACCCGAATAAGCAGCTTGTTACGTTCTATCCGATTGATCGCTTCGCCAGAGAATCTCGATGGCATCGTGGTAAATTCGTCCCACTGCATACCAAATAAGCTCAATGCAGTTTGATTTGCATAATTGAAAACCGGATCTTTGGCGATATCATGGGAAACAACCACAAACGGGGCAAAAAATAATTGATAGGCAGTCTCCGTCGGACTAAACTCAGACCCCACTAGATTTTTTCCTGTCCAATGATAAAAACTATTAGTCAGGATCGCTGCATGACCCTGCAAAAACGAATTTTCTGCCGAGGGCTTTGAAAACATCCCCATACCTGTCTTTACCTTATGAAATGTGTTGATTCAATTTATTTTACCGAAGAAATTATAAAAAAATCGCGGTTCGTAGGTATTATTGCCCCCTGCAACAGCGAACACGATATTGCCAAGGCGTTAACGATTATCCAGCAGCAACATCCCACGGCAAATCATCTGGCATTCGCCTTTCGAATCACAACACCGAAAGGAATAATCTATCGTTTTCACGATGCCGGGGAACCTAGCGGAACTGCGGGGAAACCCATTTTTAAACACCTTGAAGGTAAAGACCTAATCAATACATTAATTGCCGTAGTACGCTACTTTGGCGGGATAAAGCTAGGCGCCGGTGGACTAACTCGAGCTTACGGCAATTCGGCAAGACAAGCTATAGAAGGTAGTTCAATCGTACCCTATGTTGAATACCAAAACATTCGCCTAAACTTGGACTACAACCAATTAAAACCGTTGGACTATCAATTAAAGCAATTGAAAGGGACGATTATCGAACAGAATTTCTCCGATAAAGTGGAAATCCTGGTGCAGGTTCCAGCCGACTATGCAGAAATGCTTGTTGAACAATTTTCCAGGTAATTCGCAATACAGCGCGCTCTTTGACCACGAAAATCGCGACTAAAACCTCTCTTAGGAACGGGAAATAAATAAATTGTATGCTATGGCACAGTATTTTTGTTTGTCTTCATCCGTATAGCAACAGGCACATAGCTGGCTACGTAACTGTTGCTATACGAATGAAGACGGACAAAAAGACAAGCTAGAATGTATAAGTTCAGGCTACCTGATCTCATCACGGTGAATCAAAAGGTTATAGAAATTCATGGGATTTTGTTCTGAGCCTAAAATAACGACTTCTCTCCGTAGGAGGGGCTTTAGCCGCGATCTTGGCCGAGA
>JAZGGE010000410.1:0-24324 GCA_036480195.1 Methylococcales bacterium | reverse complement strand
GATGACCAGCTCCATATTTATTCCTTTTCGTGGGACGATCCCGCGCCCGGTCAGGATGGTTTTGAACGCCTCATGCAGCAGGCAGCCGGGGCAATTGACCGTTTTATTACCGAAGGCTTGTAGCCTTCTGTACGGACGCTGTGGGAGAGGAAGAACGCGAGCGGGCCGCCAGAATGTGGGAATAGGGTTTGTCCTGTTATAATTCCCAAGTGATGAATCCCGCGATTTTGTCCCATTCTTGGCGGTACTGCCCACTTAAATACTATGAAAATAAAGACGCGCTTTGTCTTCTTAATGCTACTCCTTCTGACAGGGGGTTATAGCGAAGCCGACTTATCATGGGAAGATTTTGAGATTTACGGCCGGTTTTTCGACCAGTCCGTTTACAAAGCACTGGCCGCCACACGCGATCCAAACTACAAACAGGAAATTGCAAAACAGGCTTTAGAAAAGTTTGTTACTCTCGCAGCAGAACGCGGCATTCAGACCAAGAACATCACACAGGCGATGTTTGCAGGAAAACTTAACCCGCATATGGATGATTTGCGGTTGGTGTATGAAGGACTGGGTCATCCGCAGGGCGTTGACCCATACGGTTTGTACTCGCGGGGCGATGTCGCGTTTCACCGTAATCGCGAATGGAGGCAACGTTTCGGCGGTCTGACCGAGGAACAATTATTCAGACTCGGCCAGCGTCTCCATAAATTTCCGCGTACGGAATACGGGTCTGACGGAAGAACCATCGTCAAAGGTCCTAATGATTTCTCCTATAACGACGTTAAAAATGATCCCATCGCACAAATGAAGATGGATGATCTGAGGAACAATAATAACAGCGCCCTTGCATATTTTAGACTTCATGACAGCCGAACCCCGGCCCTTGATCTTGGGGGCGAATACGATAGATACCGTGCGAAATATATCACCATTATCAAGGCGGAAGAACAATCAAAAATTTTAGCCGAAGTAAAAGCAGCTCAGGACCGCGCAGCGGGAATAGAAAAACCAGACGAGTTAGTGCGGAAAGCCCCCAAAAAGAAAGTAAAGCCGGAATTGCCCCTCTTGGTAGAAGAAACACTCCAAGATTATGAAAGCCCCGCTGCGTCAGAACATATTGAAAAAAGAAAAGCTATTAACCCCCCTCATTCAGAGGAAGAAATTACCCACGAAGAAGTTACAAGCAATCCAATAGAAGCATTCGTTTATTTCTTTATGAACTCCGGCGCTTTTCTGGAATTCGGCGATGAAATTTTTTGTACCGTTAAGTCTTGGGCAGGCGATTCAAATGAAAATATCTTTTCCTCATCTATTATTAAATCTTGTCGAGACGGGGCAAGTCAGAAGGTTGCTCATATCGAGAATAATTATTCATGGATAGCGCTTATTGGGGCGATACTCGGTTATATTTTATTGGCCCCAACTGCGATGATACACAAGCTGATATATGGGGTTCCTAAGAATCAGTCTGCGCCAGAAAAATTCAAAAGTGCTTTGAAATTCGAGACGGCAGAAGGCGCTATTTGCGTTTTTGGGCAAGTTTTAACCGATGGGAACTTAGCTCTAGCAAGCTTGTCTTTAGGGATGGGTGTTATGTCAGGCTTTATAAGGGGCGGAGGGCTATATTTCATGCATCGTTGGAAAAAAGAATCTCTTTTCAGAATGTCTGTTGTGTTCTGGTGTGTTATTGCCGTTTTTGGCTTTATCTATTTTTCTGGTTTCTCGTCTCCCGCCCATGCTGGTGGGTTTGGTGGAGCTTTTGCCAAAGCCGTTAAAGGGATAGATGATATAAGAACACCACCAGCTCCGAAGCTCGAATACAACCCCCCTGGTATGGGCGGGTCTTCTTCCACGCCACCAACTTCTTATGGAACGCCTTACAATCCTACATGGCATATGCCAGGCGTTACTAAAGAGCCCAAAGCTGGAATGACAGAAGGCATACATAAAAAAAATTTCAATAACTATAGTAAGGGATATAAGTGAGATATTAACTTGTAAGAATAAAAAAAATCTGCTAGATCACCTTATATGGAGCAGATGCGCACAGTTGTAAACTGTCAGAACAAACACATAGATGTTGAGCTTCCCATGAAATATTGGGAATACTTGGATTTCCTTGAAATTGATGGCCACAATGTGACTAATTTTATAAAAAGCTGTGACAAATTACGTATTGATCGTGGAGTACCAAAAGATAAATTTCAGAAAATACTGGAGAGTTGGATTTACGAACTTAGCGTTCAGTTAGAAGAAAATTTTTTTTACGGTGCCGCTAGGTACCTCTGGGCTTCATGCGAAATGGATAATGACGATCCTTGGTTGATAAAAAAATATGGTAAAATTGAGCCAGTAAATAAATCATTTAAAAGAAATTGAAGCCCCGCCCGAATCGCTTTGTTTTCTTGCTTAAGACATCAGCGTTGCAAAAACCCCCCTTTTTTTAAATGCAAGAGGGTGGCAAATATTATTCTTCAATGCCTTGAGCTTTTCTCACATGTTGGTGAATATAAGCTAGAACATTAGGAAAACTGTCCTCGAAGGAATAACCCATTTTCTCGGCGTTTCGAATGGCAAGCGCTACCAGTTCGTTTTTCGTGTAATTTCCGGCGATTGTCAGGTAATCAAATGAGTACCACATCAATTTAAAGCCTGTAAAAGAGCGGACCGAACCGTCCGGCATCGTGATATCTCGCGTTTCCGTCTCCAGATAGTCTTCCGTTTCTTTATTGGTGATAAAAAAGCCCATATTCCCACCCTAGACCGATCCGGTCAGGAAAAGCAAATTTCCGCTTCACCAGGAAATTTTATGACCTTTTTTGATTCCATTCGTATCTTGATCCTGCCCTGCATCGTTGAAGTCGTTTTTGGCCAGATCATCGACGTTTCCAAGGCGCTCTTCAATGTATTTGATCCGCGCTTCTCTGCTATCATGAATTTTAGTATGGGCATACTGTTCAATGCTGCCATCGATTGTTAAATGCTGCTCAAGTACAGGCTTGTCACGTGCTTCTTTTAACCAGTCCAGCTCCGCTTTGGTGGCGGGTTCCAATGGTGTTTCTGCTTTCTTTTCCCCTTCAATAAAGTTTTGATTGTCTAACGTATCCGCAAAGCTTTCATATTCTTTGTCGTCGTTGTTCATCGTTATAACCTCGTGTTATTACATATGAAAAGGGTTTGGCATGAAGGCCCCGGCCACATCGGGCCTTTCGTAGTAAGGCTGCCGGTAGGCCAGTATCGGCGGGACATTCAGACCCGATAGAAAAATAATGCTTCTGTTATCCGGTAACGTCAGGATTTGATCCGGTGTCAGCAGTGGTATTTGTATTTTTTCGCGGTGTCTTTCTTCGTGTTTCCAGTGGACTATTTCCCGTCCTGCCTGAAAGGGGTCAGCGCCGCCGAACAATACCGCGCTCATGACTTGATGTTTGGCCTGCCGGGCCTGTGCCGAATATTTAGGGTCTTCGACTTCCACCGTTTGATTGCCGAGCATATTGGATACGAGCTGCGCTGTTTCATAGTCTCTGATCCCGATAAAAATCTTGGCCTGAGATGAGCCTAAAAACGTCTGAATTCCAGGCTTTGAGTAGTTTGTTTCTATCTGTCCGATATCCTGAAAAACCGCCATAGTTCTGTAGAACGAACGGCCATAGGTGAAGCTGCGCTCCAGTTCTTCGAAATGTCCCATCTGGGCGGCCTCATCAATCATGAAGAAGGCTTTGGCTCCGGGGGAGCGTTGCTGATACAAAATAGAAACCCCTACGATCAACCGCAGCGCCTTGTTCCAGATGTCCAGATTTTCAGCCGGAAACGCGATATCAACCACGGATGGCGGGTTTTTCTGTATCAGCACATCAAGGGAGAAATCCGCGCCTGAAAATAATTCCTGCAACCGTGGATCGGACATGAATGACATTTCCCCGGTTATTGTGCTCATGACGCCCGAATATTCTTCCGGTGCCGAAGTGCGCTTGTTTATGATCTCGTACATGGTGCGGGTTACAGCCTCAATGCCGAGCTTCATAAATACATTTTCAGCGCGTTCCTTAAATTTTTGCGGGTTGCTTTCGATCTCGTTGAGAAGCCGCATAAATCCTGTGAGCGTCGGATTTTGATAGGCCATGACATAGGCAACCAGTAGATTTTCCATCCATTGCCTTGCGCGAATGGGAAAAAACTTGTTTTTGGTTTCACCTATTTCGATAAACATAGCCGCGATCCGCTTGCAATCGCTCACCAGCAACGGCGAGTCTGGTTTTAAAATATCGAACGGATTAACCTTGTGTTGTGGTAATTTCCATGGTGGCCCAGTATGAAGCCCTGCCGGGTTGATGGTGTAATATTCTTTTCCTACCGCCTTTTGATGGGCTTGAATCATGGCTCCTATTTCTCCCTTGGGATTAAAAATCAACATGTTAGACGGGTAGAAATTGTTATAGGCGAGAATGGATGTTCCTTTTCCTGTCCCTGCTCCCCCAAGTAAACAGATCGGTTGATCACCATGGAGCCATAGATAACGCCCTGTGTAAGGACATATGCCGAGAAATACGCCGCCCGGTTCGTACAGGCCTGCGTTTTGGATTTCGGTATGTGAGGCCCATCTTGCAGAGCCGTGCCGATGATCTGCATACCAGTCCATAGTTACATCCCGATTTTAGGGTTTTGGTTGATCGCGGGAATTTCTTCCTTGAACATATCGTTTGTGTTCGGGCAGCGTTCTTGTACCGGCTCTACGCGTTCGATTTCGCCTTTATATTCGTCTAACACCCTGTCCATCTCAAACTCACGGTAGCCTTGCGCAAATTCTTCAGTGTCCATGAAACTGGTATCGATTTCCCGGTGCTCTCCTATTTCATCAATATCTTGCTTTTGAGCGATATTTTGTTCCATTTCCGGAAACGCCGAGACGATGATATCCAGTACCGTTTTATGTTCTTCGCTCAAGTTTTCTGGTTCTTCTCCTACGGCCCAGCCACGTTGATAATTGATGATTTCGTTTCCCAGTTCATGCACGGTCAGTTTTGATAATCTCCCGTTCTCAATGCCGAAAATGCTCCCCTCGTCGAATACTTTTGCACTAAATATATAATCTGGAAAATTGTTGACCATTCCGCCTATCGAAAATGAATTTTCAATATCGTCCTGACCTTCGGAAAGCGTGACTTTTGAGGCATCGTAATACGCGTTTTCATCGGGTTTTTGGGTGGCTTGCCCTGATTTTTCTTTTTGAAATTCAAATTCGAATTTATGCTTGTTCTCTGTCTCAGAAGGCCCTGTCCCTTTAAAAAAATCCATCGGGCTACCGGTTTCTGTTTCCGGGACTTCCGAAGTGATGTCTTCCGGATCGGGTTCGTTTCGTTTAAAAATATTAAAGATGTTCATATTTGCTCTTCAGGCGCAGGCTTGTGCCATAATGATTTTGCCTCGCAAAGAAAAAGGGACCATGCCCGGTCCCCTGAGGTTTAATTGCAAATTTATATTATGGCGGTGAGCTTGGGCTCGCCGCTTTTTTATTGATATCGGGCGGCTTCTGCTGTTTTGACATAAGTGGTCTTGATCTGGGTGCCAATCCAAATCAGTAAGCCACAAATTCCGGCGAAAGAAAGACCGGCTCCAACCATATTGCTTTCAAATACCACCCAGGATATAAACCCAGACATTAAACCGGCTCCGTATAGATTATTTCTTAAATCTACTCTGGATTTAATAACTATAATTTCAGGTGTTCGAGACATATTTAGTGACCTCATTTTACTAAAAATATTGTGCAACTTTCCGGATGCACATTGACACTTCCTTTTTCTTCAACTCCTTTATTTCATCTGTATTATTAAACACACCGCCAAACAACAAAATGACGAATAATAGTGTTGTCAACGCCCATATTCCATCCCATATATTTCCCCATAAATCTTTCTGTATCTTGCAAACTGTGATGACTTTCTTTTGATCTGACATATGCCCTCCTAATGCGCCGCTGCCGCTATCCGTGAGGCCCAGTAATTCTCACCAATCCATGCGAGCAATATAGTCCCGGCAATCATGGTAAAAGCCTTATAAATTCCATACAGAGCCGGGAAACTTAAACAAAGTAAAAGATTGTTGACCCACCCGGCATATTTTTCCCCGTATTGCATTTCCAAAAACGGAAGCAATTCAGGCTCTAAGTGGCTGAAAATCCAAGGCGTTGTACAGATCATGGATATGATTGCAATCCATGTGCAGGCCGTTTCTTTTGGATCTTTAGGCGGATTCCCGCCACCGCCGGGGGGACCACCCGGCATTCCTCCGTAATTCATAATGTCTCCTCTATTTACCAGTAAATGCGCCCGTATCGCAGGGCTTTAATGCGCAGCCAGAACACCCATATTTTGAATCCAATGCTCAAGGCAAAAATCGCCGTTACGACTCCGGTGATAATCTGCCCCCACAGCGGCAGCCACATAAATAAATCATAGAGTCCGTGGATGGTCGCGCCGATCACAGAGGCGAGTTTCACAAGTTGCTCTTCGCTCATTCCTAAAACCCTCCGTTAAAAATTTAAATCTTTTTGGGAGGGGTGACATTAGAGCATAAAACGAAAAATTCGTCAATCAATTATTTCGTTTTTGTCTATATCAACACTCTTCTTGCTTTTATAGTTACTGATCGAGTTGGAGGGTAGGGCTTTCTTTTTTTCTGTATACTCTTCTTTGAACAGCATTAACTGTCCGAATCACTTCTTCCGTAATACCCTGTTGTTCTTCTCTATTATCTAATTCATCACTATCAGTTGGGATAAACTTTCTGCCGTTTTTACCTAGAATGTTAGCTTCTCGACTGATCCCGCGGGCAAGCTTTGGGTCATGGTCAAGAATATCCTGCCGGTAGATATAGTTTTTATCAGCCCCGCAGCATTTGAGCCACTGGCCGTAATGAGTTTTTAGCCAGTCGATGGCGGGACCGTCCTTGACCTTGCCGCGCCATAGCGGAACCGCGCTTATATCTGGTTTTTCCGGTTCTTCCAGTTCTTGTGGTGGGGGTTGCTCGGCGGGGGTTTCTTCGATCTGTGCTTTATCTTCGAACTTCGCTGAAAGCCATATATAGACTTCTTCCTGCTCGTTTTCGGGCAAGTTGGTAATGGCTTTAAACACTGTTCCCAAATCTTCATCCATGACACTGTAATCGGCTTCACTCTCGTGTTCTTTGGCCGATCGTCCTTCCCTTTCTTCGTTTTGAGACGGCTTTAACGCTTTAACGTCCGGCTCGTATTCCAGAACCGCTATATCGTCTTCGTCTTCTAGTTCTACAGGCATTTTTATCTTATGTGAACAAGTTTTTGTATGGGGGAGACAAAATATTGTCCCTTGTTTGTCCTTTAGGACATAATATTGTCTTTGAGAGACAAAATTATATCCCGAAGTTCAAATTTAATCCTCATGACTGGTGATTTTCCGAAACGATTAGAAGTGCTGGCTTCTTACGTTGGTCTGACGACCCATGGCCTGAAATCCGGGCTACGCGAATATATTGTCAAGACGTACAACGAAAACGCGGACCATGTGCGCACGAAGGTCGGGCGGATTTTTGAGAGTGCGGGCTACCCTCAGGACAAAACTGTTAATCAGGTTGCCGGATATTTTGAATCGTATTGCGGAAAACTACAAAAGGAATTTAAACCGGTATGGCTTCAAAAAGCCTTTGTTGATTTTGAGCGTATCGAGCCTCTCCAATCGTCTTTGGACAAGGTCTGTGAGCCGGGGCGAAGCTATAGTGTTTTTAAGCAATATGGATGTTATACCGCTTTAGCGCAACATACATTGCGGCATCAATTTAAAGATATTTGTCGGGACTTTTTGATCACCCGTGTTCATTCCCGCAAGGAAGAGCTTGTACAGGATGTTTTGAGGATTCATGCCTATGAGAACGGTACCGGGCGTTGCACACTTTATCAATATACAACGCAACAGGAGGACGAAAACGAAAATGTGAAGAGATCGACGGGCAATTTGTTTAGCCATGATAACGCTTTTTACCTTATTGTTTCGGCTGGTTCGCGCTACGAATCCTGTCCCCCAGAATTTTGTTTTTTTACGTTCCCCCGCGATTTTATGAATAAAGATAATTTGGGGACGGTCAACGGTTTAACAGATAAGCCCATTCGACCCTTGGCGGCTATCGTGAAAATCTCTTCGCGTTGCCCCAAACGTTTTGACAATCCCGAAGAGCATGTTGAGGTGCTCAAAGATGGATTGGAGACACAAGAAATTCGCCGCGAATTATTGTTTCCGTTTGCGGATCGTCACCCTTTCGTGATTGCAGAAGAACGCGAAATTTGAAGCTCATCTTGCCGTTCGTTTTTTTTTGTGATTGTGAAATCTCGTCAATATTTTCTTTTTTCTTGATATGTACTCCATATGGAGTACAATTAAAAGGGAGGTATTTTTATATGAATAAATCAGATCGTATACAAGCTCGCGTGGAGCCGGATTTAAAAGCTGCTGCTGAAGCCATATTTTCACGTCTTGGTATTTCTTCCGGTGACGCTATTCGTATGTTTTATCATCAGGTCACGCTGACTGGGAGCATCCCTTTTTCGATTAAGATACCAAACAGCGAAACCCTTACAGCTATGGAAGAAACCAAAGCCCCGGAAACGTTGAAGCGTTATGATTCCTTTTCTGCTCTTAGAGATGAACAAGGAGTTTGATGATTGCTCACGATTGTTCCTGCCACCCGGTTTAAACGTGATCTCCGCAAATGTGCACGGCGCAATAAAGATATTGATAAGCTTGAGACTATTGTTAATGCCTTACAGAATACCAAGCCATTAGACCCCAGACACCGGGATCATAACCTGACCGGCAACTGGACCGGATTTCGAGAATGTCATATCGAGCCAGACTGGTTATTGATCTACCGTATTGATGACGATAAATCCTTTCTTTATCTTGTTCGCACCGGCTCGCACTCTGATCTTTTTGACGAATAGTCAACTATTTTTTGCACTTACCGAGTATCGTCTGAGCAATCGTCCCAAACTCACCGTCGATATGTAAAATCAAATTTCTTTTTCCTACTGCCCGTTTTTAAAAAGCGTCCGCGATAGCGGACACATTATTCGGCGAAGCCGGATTTTTTGCTTTGTGGCGTGACGGTTCATGAACCTTATCTGCATCGAATCTGTGGACAGGTTCGGACGCGCTGTCGGAACGGGGAAGGCATAAGCGAGATGCGTAACTGTCAGACAAAAACCTCGTACCTCGGTTATTTATCAGCCAGCAACGAATCTCGGCAAGGGGATATCCCCCTATGCAACCCCCAAGACCAGACACGAAGATAACCCAATGACTGACGAAAAAATCAAACCCGCCATGCGGAAAACCGGCCGTCCGCCCAAGGCGAAACACTTACAAAAAACTGTTCGTGTTACCGTTCGTTTTCGTAATGATGAGCTTGCAAAAATCGAAACCTTGCAACAGCGCACCGGGATAAAATCCCGATCTGATTTCATGCGTCATTGTGTTGAAATGCTCGATCCTGATTTTAGGCCCGTTCAGATTGTCCGCATGGATGGCGAAACCCTTCGGCTTTTGAAATCGTGCGCCAACAATTTGAACCAGCAAACGCGCAAATTTAATGCTCTGAGTATCCCGCCCAGCCCTGCCGATCTTGGCGCAGTTTTGGGTTTACTGCGTGACTTTCTCGTAGAACAAGATAAGCGGATACTCGCCGCACACTAAGACCTGTGATTGTCAAAGTCCACACCGGCACCAGTATTCTTGGTGCCGCCGATTACCATTTGAACAACAAAGGGGTTCGCGCACCCGAGGGCGAACTTGGCTCCCGCGTGGCGTGGACGCATACGCTCAATAGTGGCCATGACGATCCATGGGATACGGTCCGCTCCATGGAGGAAACCGCCCATCAAAATCCGTTGGCTGATAAATATTGTGTGACGATAATGCAGTCCTGGGGCAAAGATGAAACCCCAACCCGTGAACACATGATCGAATCCGGCAAGGCTCTTCTGGCCGCCGAAGGTTTGAGCAAACATGAAGCGCTTATCCTGTGTCACATTGACGAGCCTCAGCCGCACATCCATATTATTGCCTGCCGCGTTCATCCCACAACGCTCAAATCCCATGACCTGCCCTATTACAAGCTCACGGCGCAGAAATGGGCCTCGGATTATGAGCGTGAGCACGGGATCAAATGTCATCAACGTGAAGAAAACCGCAAAAAACGGGAAAACGGCGAGTATGTGAAATACACTGATAATACGCTCAAGGAAGCGTGGGCGCAAAGCGATAGCGGCAAAGCATTCAAGGCTATGCTGGAGGATCGGGGCTGGAAGCTGGCCCTTGATAAACGCACCACCGAAGGTGGACGTGACAAACAAACCTTGATGGCCGTCACGCCTTCGGGCTGTGCCATGGCGATCATGCGCGAGATCAACAACGACCGGGCCAAGGGCGAACGGCTCAGAGAAAAGGAATTTATGGCACGTTTTGCCGATTTGGATTTATCGCAGCTCCCCTCCTCCGGTGCGGCTGATAAAGCGCAAAAGGCGATTTATATGGAAGAGCAGACCCGCAAGCGCGAAGCGGAGAAGCAAGCCGCGCAAGAGGCTCGAAGCCAGAAAAAAACGGGCAGTAGGGAAATGGATAATGTTGTTGAATTTGAGGCGAGGGCCGAAGAGCGAGAAATCGAGGAACGCCGGGTAGTAGAACAATCCCGGCTTGAAGCTCTGAAACAAAAAGCCGCAGCCGCCGAACGGGAAAAATTGAAACGGCATAATGCAGAAAAACAAGAACAGGCGGAAGTCTGGTACCGGGAAGACTACGCCGCCGAGCAGGATAATAAAATACAGGATGAGGCGATCCGGCTTGCCGAGGAAAAAGCAGCCAATACCGCCTATCAGACACAGTGGGCTAAACTCACGGATTATTACAATCTAAAAGCGTTGGAAGGCTCTTTAACGGTTGCGCAGAAACAAGCCGCTGAGATTGAGCATTCATTATGGGCGAAAATCACCGGGAAACACCGCAAGGCGTGTGCAGAAAGCGAAGCCCTGCAAAAGAATCTGGACAATGCCTGTTGGCGGCAGGCCGAAGCGTTAAGCAAGCTTGATATTCAATATGGCTACGTTCCCGGCGGTAAAACCGAGCCGCCGCCGGAACTGCGTCAGACAGAAGATATTCGAAAATCTATCCAGGCCCTGAAGCCCGACATTGGCAATGCGGAAACACTCACCTTGCGATCCGATCTTCCCAAGGTTTCGGAAGACCAACCACCCGATGATCTTGGAGAGATGCGGGAGATTTCCGATGCGCCCCTGTCCCCGGATGACGATATTGGAGCTTTGCGCGAGGAATACGCAGACATGGGCGCCAATCAAAACCCGGAGCCACCGGATATGGGCGGGGATTTTGAGAAAACACAGACCATCAAATCGGAGCCGGAACAATACCAGCAAAAGCCCAATCTTGAGCAGTCATAAAAACAAACAATATCCTGAATATCTAGATACTCTGTAAAATATTTTACCTGTATGAGCATAATCGACATTATCGAAAAAAAATTTTCCTGCGCGAATGAATTAGAGGAATTCATTAGGGAGCTGGAAACGCCGTGGTATGCAATAGAGCGTGTCGCTATGTGTGATGATAATCCCAACGATCCTGAACTTGGTTTATGGCGGTTTTCATCAAGTCGCCGCCGCCTCATCCACGCCATTTGGCCGAACATCACGATTGTTTTCGATGATAGCCGAGAGTGGGAGGACTGGATCAAGTGCGATATTGCCAAAGGGCGGGGAAAGCCTTATGAGACGTTTTCCGAATGGTATCCGGGTGACTGGATTGTTAAAAATTATTGGTACGAAGGTTGTGATTGCAGCGAGTGGGCCGGATCTTTTAAATTAGCGTATCACGAGGCACGTGAAGATTTTTTTAAGTATGCGGAAAAAGAGCTATTTGAAGATAAAATACACTCAGATGAATATTTTTTCTATTCATGGGCTAAGTGGAAGGTATTGACTTAACCATTGAATGTTGGAGAGAAGACCCAGAATAGAAATTGTGGTTGCTTTAATGTTTTAATATGTTATCTTTTTATTTGTTTAACATTTTAAATAATTAAAATATGAAAATCGTTAGCATATGGAATCCGAAAGGTGGGCAAGGAAAAAGCATGATTAGCCTTAATCTTGCCGCCGCTGCTTTTGATCTAGGATTGAAGCCCGTTGTTATTTGTCAGGATAAACAGGGAACAAGTACCTTGTTTTATCAAGACGGAGAATTGCCGTTTGTTGTTTTATCCGAGCTTCCCAGCCAGAGCCCCGATGCTGATCTTGTTATCATTGATCATCAGGCCAATGATTGGGAAATTCCTACCCCTAAACTGCTTTTAATGCCTGTTCAGCCTGAGCGCTCACAATATGCAACTTATGCCGATGCTTATAAAAAAGCCAAGGCTGATGGAAAGCGCATTATTACCGTTGTAACGAACGGAAACCGTTCAAGACGACAGGAAAAAGATACAGTTTTAGCATTACTCCAACGCGGAGCGTTTGAGGTCCGCTCTAGCGGGGTTTTTAGCCGTGCTGCCAGTCGTTATCGAACAATATTCGACAGGTCTTTAGATACCGCTTACAAGATCAATGACCGCCGTCAGGAATTTAAAGCAATCCTTGCCGCCGTACTACAAGAGGAGATTAAAGAAGATGTCGCAGCAGCCTGATTGGTTAAATCAAGAAGATAAAAGAGCCGGAAAGCTGTCTGAATCCGGACAGTCTGTTTCTAATCCTGCCGCCCCAAAACCCAAAACGCGAAATCAAAAATCTGATAATGTTGATCGTTCTTTAAAAGGGTTTCGGTTGCGTGTCGATTATCAACAACGCTTCGATACTCTCGTTGCAGAACAAAAGCATATTTCTGGCAAAAAAGGACCTGATCTAATAGAAGAAGCATTGGCAATGCTATTTAAAAAGTATAAAAAATTATAATGTTAATATATTAACATGCTAATATGATATCTTGTTGTCGTTTTAACATTTTAGAAATTTTTATTTGTGACTGACAAGACAAAATCCAGAAAAAAACCTCCCAAAAAGGCTATTGCTAGCAAGCAATATGACTTGTTCTCAAACTTTGTTACCAATGATGAGAGTGAGGTTTCCAACACGGTTGAATACTGGGAACGTATTCCAAAGTATTTTTTTACCGCCAAACAAATGAAAAGTCTTAGAACCTCTGACGGTTTGGCAAATCCATATCAATGGCACTATACAATCAAAGATTATCAAGGGAACGATCTGCCTTACATGGTTAAGATACAGCCCGCTTTGATTGAACAAGATGACGGAACTTACAAAGCGTTTTTTCCGAGCGTTACTGAAGAGCTTATAGAAGAAGCTTTAAAAAAGATTTTTACAGAGCAGAATTACGGTATTCACGATCCGAAACAGTCTGAAAGTTGGGTAAGATTCAGTTATGCCATGATAAAACGTGAATTAAAAAATAGAGGCAAGGGTCGCAGTTATCCTCAGATCAAGCAAGCTTTAGAGGTCATGTCGAAATGTATTCTAACCGTTTTAGAGGACGGTAAAGAGGTCTATACCGGAGCGATCCTATCCGATTATTGCAGTGTAGACCGCGCTAAATATTTAGATGATGCCAAAGCCCTTCATGTTGCCCGATTACCTGTTTTTATAAGCCATGCTATTAATGCTCTTGAATACCGACAGTACAATTATGCGCGGTTGATGGAGTGTAAAGAGCAGCTGACCCGATGGTTACACAAACGGCTTGTCAATCGTTACACGAATGCTAATTTTATGAATGATTATCATTTCATGTATTCCGATGTGAAGCAGGGCAGCGGACTTTTACAGCAGACAAGAGAAACAGATAATCGTAAAAAGCTGATCTCTGCGCTCAATGAGCTGAAGGAACAGAGCGTTATCAATCATTACACAGCTCAGGAAAACACAGAAGGACTCACGATCCTTGATGTAAAATACACTGTTACACCTACCGTCGATTTTGTCAGCGAACAAAAAGCTGCTAACAAACGACATTCTGAGAACATAGCCGTTGCCTCTAAACTCCAGCTTGTGGATAAGTCTCGTTAAGGTAGGTGTTATAACTCCCATTTAGGGGCATAAAGTAGGTGTTATAGCTCCCATAAAGTAGGTGTTATAGCTCCCGTTTAGTTTTTTCACTCCTTCACACCTAATTCTTGAACCTATTATGACCAAAAAAGTAGGTGTTATAACTCCCGCTTGTAGGTGTTATAGCTCCCATTAGGCCAAAAAAGTAGGTGTTATAGCTCCCATTAGGCCAAAAAAGTAGGTGTTCTGGCTCCCGCTTAAGGGTAAAGTAGGGATTATAGCTCCCATCTATATTCTTTACCTCATTGTTTTTATGGCATATTTTAGCAATATAAAGTTCCTATTCTTTTTCTTTATTTATTCTTCTTTTATTCTTATTTCTGCACATGTGGAAAACTGCCCGTCCGTATTATAAAAATGAATTCGCTATCGCTCATGCTTTTGTTTTTTTGCGTGGATATATCTGCAACAGTGATATCAACCAAACTATCAGCAATGCTATAAAGACCTGTAATAACGGGCAGTAGGAAAAAGAGATATGGCCGAAAATACGCAGCTAGAGAGCTTCAAGACCAACATAAACCTTGTCGAATATGCCTCTACCGAGGGCTATGGCGTAGACAAGAAGGAAAGCAGCCGGTCCAGTATTGTCATGCGTCACGGGGGCTATAATGATAAAATCATCATTACACGCGGCCATGACAATCACTGGATTTATTTTTCAGTGCGCGACGACACCGATAACGGCTCTATCATTGATTTTGTTCAATATCGCCGGGATTTAACTCTTGGCAAGGTTCGCCAGCATCTCAAGGCGTGGGTCGATCCAGAACCGTCCAATCGGCCACAGCCCGTTATTGCTTTTACTGCGTCCAAAATTCAACCAGCCACCAAAAACCGTCAGAATGTCATCAAGGCTATATCCCTGATGGATGACATTAAATCCCATGATTACCTTGAGAATGAACGTGGGATTTCTGCCACCGTTCTGACTTCCCCACGCTTTGCCGGACAAATCAAAAGTGACCGTCAGGCCAGATTTCAAAATGTGATCTTTCCCCATAAAGACCGGGACGGCTTGTGCGGATTTGAGATAAAAAACAGAGGATTTACAGGATTTGCGAGCGGCGGAACCAAGGGGTTATGGTTTTCCAACATTTTCAAAACCGACAAAAAACTTGTGATCACGGAAACCGCTATAGATGGCCTCAGCTTTCATTGTTTAAATCCGGCTGAACAGGCCCGTTATTGTAGCGTGGGCGGTTCTTTGAATGATTCACAGCCCGATTTAATTACCGGAGCCGTTGCCAAAATGCCGGAAGGTTCGGAAATTATTATCGCCACCGATGCCGATACACCGGGCCGCATATTGGCTGACAGGATTGGTGATCTGGCACAAGCAGCAAGCCGGGAGGATATTGACATCGAGCGCCACGAGCCACCCGAAGAAGGTCAGGACTGGAACAACCAGCTTTGCGATGTGTTGGGTCTATCCTCTTCCTGCGATCCCAAGCCGGGAGGCAGAGATTCAAAACCGGCTGTAAATTCTGCACCCAAAATATGAAAAATAACTCTTTTCCTACTGCCGAGAGGAGACTAAAAAAATGAAACGCCGTTACTTCTCCACTAGGTTCAGTCGATACGGGAGGCCTATGGTCTGTTTCTTTGTGGTTCGCCCCCTCCAGATACTGCTCTATTGTTTGGCTATCACGACAACCTGATGAGGTTTGCCACTGATGTGTTTTAATCTCTTTCGGGTTTAATTCCTCGCCGCTTGCGGCGTATTGGGTTTCCAAGACGAACGTTCCGAAGGAGAAAAACGGCGTAATACCCCGTTTCTTGCGGCGGGGATAGTCGTTTTTCAGCTCACCGCTATTTTATTTGTTTTTTGGCTTAAGGCCGATAAATTTATGGCTATGCCCACAAGCCAAATTTAGGCCATTGCAAACATCCGGATTATGGACAGTAGTAGGAAAGATAAATGTTATGTTACTAACGCCCCAAAGGTTCGGGCTGGTTTGATAAATTTTTATGACGGGTTTAAAATGCAGGTTTTTCAACTTAACTAATGTTTTGATATCGAACCAATTGTCAGATGGACGAATCCACATTAAGCCCTATCATTATCGCGGCGACCTTATCAATACTAGCCGGTGGAATAGGTTGGATATACAAACAGTTTGTGGAAAAAAACGAGAGAAAGAGAAAAAAGATAAACGTAGCAGAAATTATATTAGTTCACGTTGAACAAGCTGTTAAGGCTCTTGATAAGTTTGTTCCTGATTTCAAGAAAGATACAGAAGAACTTATAAAATCACAGGATGCCCATTTCTTTGTTCCTGCGAACGAATCTCTTGATAACATAATTTCAGTTCTCAAAGACCACCTAATATTGTTACCACCTGAGCTGGTAAGCGGGATTATGCTATTCAATAGTTATGACGTAAGTCTAAACGAGCTGCTACGAGATATGTCTAGTAAAGACTTTATTACTGTTCGCGACAAACGGAAAGAAAAAGTGGTCAATTCGACCATCAGTATCGCAGAAAATTTAATTCCGATTGGGAACGACCTAACTATAGCTATCAATAGCTATATAAGAAACCAAAATAGCACACCACCGAAGTTCTTATACACCCAGTGTAATAATGGTTTGAAGGCTGTAAAAAAACTCTTTTCTTAAGCTCCAGGAATGATGGGGTAATCTAGATCATGAATAGGATATTCCGCTGAAGTCGCTGAAACGACAGCCACGGGGCTATTATATAGGACTTCTACGGATTCTGTATTAAATGTGTTTTTCATTTTAAGTCTCCTAACGTTGCGTACTCTACTGATTTTAGTAGAAATACATAAAACTATCAAAAGCAGCACTCTTTAATTTTTGATAAAAGTGTGACATACCTTGCATAAGGGATAAAACAATTGGCCCTTGTTTACAGGCAAAAAACGTACCTTACTGTCGAACCCTTTTGATCGATTTATATTGTAAACTATATGAAACACCAGACAGAGCCTTAATTGCGGTGTAAAATACAACATTTCTGACCGTAAATAGTTCATTGACAACAAACCTTCCACAGCACTAATTCTCAAACATTCATACCACGCGTCTCCCATATTATCTCAAACGATTCCAACTGATGGAAGTGACATATTGTCGCATCAATTTGGCCTAGTGGATGGGCATGGATGGAATAGGAAAGTAACTGTTACCGGGTAACATTATGTCAACAGACTTTCATGCAGCCTGAAATGATCAAAATGCTGTTTGCAGGCCACGACTTCGTAGGTTTTCTTTCCCGCTTTATACCGGATCACCGATAAATGATGCTCGATCCGACAGCGGGTTCCCCGCGCAGTTTGACCCTGACAGCGTTTTTCATCCTGCCAGATTTTAATGATTTTTTCCGTTTTCTTTTTGATGGGACGTTTATGGGAAACTGCTTTTTTTCCGTTATCCGGTAACGGTTCTTTTTTATGTCCGTTTTTTGGATTGTTACCGGATAACAGAGTATGTTCTTTTTCGATTAAGGCCGTGATGTAGTCAATGCGGGTGCAGTAATCGGATTGCTCTACCAGTGTTTTTAACTTCCTGTAAGCCGGTTCATCCAGAATGATTTCCACGCGTTTATGCGTTCCGGCGATTTTATCGCGGTAGGCGGCTTGTCTTTGGGCGGTGCTTTTGCTCATGCTGCTCATCCGTTACACGGTAACAAACGACTATCGTAAGCGAAAGTTAGGTAGAGTGCAAACGGCATCCTCTATCTATACGGGCGGTCCGCTTATGCACCAAAACCAACATGCTGATATGGTTCTCCCTGCACACGGGGGCTGATTTGGATCGTGACTTTCTGGTTCATGCGTTTGAGGAAATCCAGCAATTTATCAACTGTAAAACGGCTGAAATGCCCGTTTAACAGGTGAGAAACTTCAGCTTGCTTGATTCCCAGGAGATCGGAAATTTCCCGTTGCTTCATATCTTTGCTTTTCAAAAGCTCAACAACATGAAAACCAACCATGCCGCGAGCCTGTAGCTCTTCGGCATTATCAAGCCCAAGATCAGCAAAAACGTTGCCCGTGCTTTCTTCAAGTTCAATTTTTTTTGTCATCTTTTTCCAGCTCCTTCGCATCTTTGTAACGCTGTTTAATCAAGTCCACGTCTTTTTGTGGTGTAGAAATACCTTTCGTTGCTTTCTTCTGAAAGGCGTGGAGAACATAAATTTTTTCTCCTAACTGGACGGCTTGAATACAGCGATATGCCTCTTTATCGTATTTTAGGGCTATCTCAATAACCCCGGAACCAACACCGTTAAAAGCCTTTGCGTCCTTTGGCATTCCCCCAAATTGTATAAGATGAAGCTCATCACCGATAAGCTTTCTAACGTCCTCTGGAAATTCCAGAATGTTTTTTCTGGAGTTTCCAAGCCATACAACGGGGCGTGGTTTTGGTGTTTTTTTAATCTTCACAGTAGCCTACCAATTAAAAATCAATAATATAGGAATATTCCTATAAAGTCAATTCTGTTTTAAGGAAAACTCCTGCTGATTTCCTTTGACCGGACGTTTTTCTAGTAAAGTGTCCAGTTTATTTCGCGCCGGTAGCTGCTTTTTTGGCGTCCGGACACAAAACAAAAGGTTTTTGTTTCCTCAGGTTATGATAATCTGGACACTTCATATATAAACTGTCCGGTTTTCTCATGTCACACGATCTTTACACCTCTGACGGCCAGCGCAAATATCTTACGTCCGAAGAACGCGACCGCTTTATTGCTGCGGCCAATAGCCACGAACGCGGGGAGGTGCGGACACTGTGTCTTGTCCTGGCGTACACGGGTTGCCGGATATCCGAGGCTTTGGCATTGACCGCAGGCCGGGTGGATTTATCCGCCAAAGCCATCACGTTCCGCACCCTCAAACAACGCGGCAAAATAGCCTACAGAGCCGTTCCGGTTCCCGATAGCACATTAGATGCTCTTGAACTCGTTCACCGCATCAGGAAGGCCCAGAGAGCCAAAACGGACAGTAAAAATACGCGTCTTTGGATTTGGGGCCGCTCACAGGCCTCCGTGCATATTGCTTGCGTCATGGGCAGCGCCGGAATCTCCGGACCACACGCAAGCGCCAAAGGCTTACGGCACGGGTTTGGAGTTAAAGCCGCCGCCGATACAAGAAACCCCCGGCTTGTCCAAAAATGGCTCGGGCATCGCTACCTTGAGACGACCACCATCTACATGGATGCGGTCGGTGAGGAAGAACGCGAACTCGCCGCCAGAATGTGGACATAATTGCAAATGAAAACCGTTTGATAAACAATAGCGCTAACGGTAGTGCTGAAATGGCCATTCCGGTTTTGCGGGAACAGGCAAACAGAGGAGAGGAAATTATGTTATGTCGTAAGGTTCGCGTAGATTTGCGCAAAGATCAGGCATCAAGGTTTTTTTCAAAGAAAGACAACGGGAATATCATCCGCCGCTATTCTTTGCGCCTCGTTTTCCTTCTCTTCATCGGCTGTGCGGTTCAGGTGACCGCTTCGCCAGCTTTGCCATTCACACCAACCCCAGGTCTTGCCGATGCTTTTGGCGTAGGGATTAAGGCCCGGACGACAGTTCTAGGCGCTGGTTCCGGCCCTGATGGCGTTGGTTTCAGACTTGATTTTGAGGAAACATTCGAAACTCCCCGCGAGTTTACAGGTTTGTTTAGAACGACCAAGAAGCGTATCGAAAGATTTAACGTATCAACGCAGGACATCAAGGTAGATTTCAACGCCAGTCAGCAAACCGGAAAATTCTCGGTTTTTGTAGACGCACTTCAAATGAGCACCCCGCCGGTGCGGCAGATATCATCGGTTTTTACCCAATACGAGATCTGGCTTCATGATGTTATCTACGTTTTCCGTGAAGATTTATTGCCGCCAACCGATCCTGTGACAATAAAATATTCGGTGAACGTCGATGCGGTAATAAATGATAATGCCCCTTCTGGAGATCATAGGGGTGGAGTCAGAACAACAGCCTTCATCGTTGGTCACTCGACAACAACGAAGAGACCTGCACAAAGTGGAATTACGATTTTAAAAATCGATAATGGACCGAATAGAGGTGAGGGCATAGTAAGTTTTGAGGATGCTCTCATTCAATTTGGCATTGATATTCGCCTTAGTGGCCGAGGAGGAACGGAAGAAGATGGCCGTATAGAGGTAACTTTGGATTCTGCTGTCAGGATAGATGAAATTCCCCCCGGATATGTTTGCCGCAGTGAATCAGGCACATTTCCCGGCTGTGATGACGGTGCAGGGCCTGAGCCTGAGTTGCCGGATATCGCAATAAGCAATGTACGGGTTACACAGGCTGTATTTGGTTCCAACAAACTTGCGAAAGGCAGAAAGACGGTAGTTTTTGCCGATGTAGAGTTACTGGAAGGCGAAGTTTCAGAGCCGGTGTTGATTGGCGCACATTTCCAAGATGAGTTGGCGGTAACTAAGATGGTTAGTTTTGGCCCTAACGAAACCATCAAACCGGATGAGGAACTTGAGCTTGTGCCGGAACGTGAAGGAATTGGCAGAAAATTGACGGTGAAAGCTAATTTCTTTGATGAAATAAAAGAATCAAATGAAAAAAATAATACAGAGATAAAGACCGTCGATGTACTCACGACGAAGTTAGAGTTTCCTTACGTTTTAACTTTGCACCCGGAATGCGATGAAAATCCTGTGCCTCAACCCTGTGTAGAGGTAAAAAATAGTTTAACAAACTTGATTAATCAAAGTAATCAATTCCTTTGGGATGTTTTCCCTCTTCCAAACAATCAATTACCGGGGGTCGGTATAGACCCTATTGGCGTGGGACTGAACTTCAGTACACTTGGCCAAAATAATATTCAATCAGGCCGCGTAGGAAATGAACAATGCGGTATTATAACGGCATCAATAGGCTGGATTGATGATCTTAGGGCTGTTGACGAAATACGCGAAAAAGGAGGATGGAAAAGAGCTGTTGGGATTGTACCAGACAATTATTTTGAATATCACAGCTTGCCATTTGCGATCGGTATTCATCAACCTGATGGATTTTCTGTTCTTGCTGAATTTGGTACTACACAGACATTTATAGCAACCTCTGCCCACGAACTTGCGCATACGTTTGGTGTCGTCGATGGATATTTAAAATGTGGGGAGCCATCGGGAAATTTTATTACTGAAGCTTATAACGTAAGATTAGATACGTTGATAAGTCGTGCAGTTGATTTAATGGACAAACCAACAAAAGACATGAGTAATGCTCCATTATGGATTAATGTAGAAAACTGGGACAAGATGGTTCAGGGTTTAAATAATATTGCTAAAGACCCCGAGATAATTTCGATTGGTGTTTTATTCGAAAAAGATAATGGTATTAGTAAAATATACCCATGGTCAATTTTCAATGGTTTTCCAGATCAGGTCGAACCAGGGCCTTATTCTATTGACTTTATAAATATAAATGGACAGATAATTAAAGGCGTGCCATTTCAGGTAAATTTCAAAGTTAATATTGATCCATTAGGTGAAATGGATAGTCAATTCTCATTAATTTCATTCGCTTCCCCGTTTCCTGAAGAAGCAGTTTTGGTAAATATTGTTGGTCCAAATAGAGAAATATTAGCCAGCATTGATCCTGATTCGAAAATATTAAATGATGCCATTATAAGGGTTGCAGGACAGTGTTTCACTGACAATCAAGAAAGATTTCTGTTAGATAATAATATTGCTATTTTTCAGCAACAACTTGAGAATAATAATATATCTGTGTCTATCGAGATACTTAACGATATTCATAATATCGCAACGCAAATCATGGTAGATAATTGCGAGGTAAATAATCCCTTAAAAACAACTAAAGAAGATCTTCTATCCCTTATCGATAACACAACAAAGCGTTTGGAAACCCGGATTGTTGAGGAACAGCCTATTCCCGGTGATATCGATAATGATGGTGATGTGGACCGGGATGATTTGAACATCATCCTTGCCGCCCGTAATACGGCAGCCTCGGGACCGGACGATCCCAGAGATTTAGACGGAGACGGTATGATTACGGCGCTTGATGCCCGGAAACTGACACTTCTCTGTACGCGCACGCGCTGTGCGAGCGAATAATAAAAATCTAAAGAGAAATTCCCATGATAAGTAAATTCCGCAAATCATTATGGATCTTGCCATTGTTGATGACGTCCGGCATGGTGCAGGCCATAAGCATCGGTTTTAATCCGGTATCACAGTCAGTCACAACAGGCGATACCATCATAACGGATGTCGTGATATCCGATCTTGGTTCCGGGGCTGCGCCTTCTATTGGCACCTACGATCTTGATATCACTTTTGACGACAGCCACCTTTCTTTCGTTAGCACAAGCTTCGGCAATCAACTGGACCTGTTCGGATTGGGAAGCACAGCGTCCGATATATTAACCGGAGCCGGTGTTCTCAACCTTTTCGAGCTTTCTTTTGATTTGCCTGCTGATCTCGATGCTCTTCAGGCCGATAGTTTTTCCTTGGCCACACTCACTTTCGATGTTCTCACTACCAATTCAAGCGCTTTGGGGATTGTCGTTAACGCTTTGGGCGATTCTCTTGCCAATCCGCTAACAGCGGACGTGGCTGCTGGAAACATTACATCCACCGACCTGACGGTCACTGTTCCCGAGCCTGCCGTGCTTTTGCTTCTTCTTCCCGGTTTAATCGCTTTGGGAATAACCGCCCGTAACAAATAAGACAGAAATAGTTTTTCAGATCACCGTGGGCTTTGCCCCCCGCGCCCGCAAGGGTTAAGGCTCCGCCCGTCTTTCAAATAAATTTCCCCTGCCCCCTGCTTTTAGCCGGGGCATTCCTCGCGAGACAAATTTTTTTAAAACCCGCCCTTGCAGTTACACCCCCCACTCTCGGCGAGGGCCAAGGGTGCATGTGCACCCCTTTTTTATTTTTAAAAAGGCTTTATAACGCTAAACCACAAAGGAGTTTTACCGATGACACAGGACGTTTATACCCGCATTACCGATAAAATCATGGCCGATCTTGAACAGGGTGTGCGGCCCTGGCTGAAGCCGTGGAATGTAGAGCACGCTGCCGGGAAAATCACCCGGCCTTTGCGTCATAATGGACAGCCCTATTCAGGCATTAATGTATTGTCGCTTTGGATGGATGCTGAAGAAAAGGGCTTTTTCGCGCCGATCTGGATGACATTCCGGCAATCTAAAGAATTAGGCGGCCATGTCCGCAAAGGAGAAAAAGGCTCTCTGGTTGTCTATGCCAACACCATGCATAAAATGCAAACTGACCAGAATACCGGCGAGGAAGTCGAAATTGATATTCCCTTTATGAAGGGCTACACGGTTTTTAATGTGGACCAGATCGAGGGGCTACCGGCGCATTATTACGCCATGTCTTCCCCGCCCACGCTGACCCCTGAGCAGCGCATTGAAACCTTTGAGCGTTTCTTTAAGGACACCGGTGCCAATATTCAACATGGCGGCAATCAGGCTTATTATGCGATAGGGACGGATCATATCCAGATGCCGCCCTTTCCGTTTTTCAAAGATTCCGAGAGCTATTATGCTTCGCTTGCCCATGAAACGAACCACTGGACCCGCCACCCTTCCCGCCTTGATCGTGATATGGGCCGCAAGAAATTCGGTGATGAAGGCTATGCTATGGAAGAGCTTGTTGCCGAAATCGGTAGTGCGTTTTTGTCGGCTGACCTTGGCCTGACCCCGGAAGTGCGCGAGGATCACGCCGCCTATATTCAGAGCTGGCTTAATGTTTTGGAAAACGATAAACGGGCGATATTTTCTGCCGCCGCCCATGCGCAACGGGCTGTCGCGTTTCTTCATGCGTTGCAACCGGCTCCGGCCCCTGCGCCCGGTTCTTCTCAAGACATGGAGAAATCCCCCGCCGATTTCCTGGAACCGGCCCTAGAGGTATAGTGATCTGATGAAAAAAAACTGGATTGTTCAGCCCGGAAAAATCTCCCACACAGCCGCACCGCGTTTTACGGCTGCGTGGGACATCGGCCCGCACGTTCTGGCGTGTGTTTCCGGTTCGTGCTGGACGTCCGAAGGCACCGGGGACGATGACCAGCTCCATATTTATTCCTTTTCGTGGGACGATCCCGCGCCCGGTCAGGATGGTTTTGAACGCCTCATGCAGCAGGCAGCCGGGGCAATTGACCGTTTTATTACCGAAGGCTTGTAGCCTT
>JAZGGE010000409.1:0-3866 GCA_036480195.1 Methylococcales bacterium | reverse complement strand
TTGTAAATTCCCAACATTTTTTGTCGACTGGTTTCCAGTTCCTCAACAGATTTTGAGCCTTGAAATATTTTGGTGTATTCCGTAGAAACTTCATCCATAGCAGTCATTACCGTTGACAACTGATTGGCCAAGCGCTCAGTCTCTTGCTGGAGCCGGTGATTCTCAACTTTTAATGCTTCATCTTCTTGCTGATTTGCCGAATACGTTTTTGCAGATTCCAGTCTACTTTCTTCCAATAAGGCGCAGTAGGGTTCAGAAATACCCTGTACTCGCTGATCAATTTCAGTGAGCAAGGCGGTGTCTCGATTTAGAAATAGTTTGATAATCTGCCGATAGAGTGTTTTCTCCTTGTCGGTGATTTCCACTAGTGCTGTATTCAGTTTTCCCCGATCCATACCGGATGCTTCGGCAATCCTGTTTCCTAACGCTTCGGTGCGAACGGCTTCGTTTTCGTTCACTTTTTGAATCAAAGTACCTGCCGCATTATTAGCTTTTGTTTTCCGGTGTGCGGAAAAAAACAAAAAAATTACCAGCAACAGGAATAGAACAGTGACAGCCTCAATCGTAAGAATGGCATATAAGGGATTAATTTGAATCATGTTGATAACCTTTCAAGTAGTTCAGTTTCGTCTTTCAGTGAACGTTTTTTTATCGCTTTGTAGCCAAAGAATCCACCAACTAATAGTGCGATATTAACTCCCCCCGCTATTAATCCAGTCATCAACCAATCAGGTTCTGCTACTGTTTCTTCGGTGTCCTCCTCATCTTCCTTCTCCTCTAGTGCATCATCCTCACTTTCCGTTTCATCCGTTTTCGGCAACAATTTTGCTATCAAATTTTCATCAATAACGACAGGTCTGACCTTAGGCGTAATATCATTTCCCTGTATGGATTTCGCAGTAACAGAAAAGTTAACGACAATTCGTTGTCCGGGTTGAGGGATGTCTAAATTCAAAATCCAGGTGCCGTTATTTTCCGGGACATCGATTTGCTTTGAATCGCTACCGCTTTTTCTGGCCTTAATTTCCAGAGTACTGAGGTCCACGATATCCAAATCGGGTGCAAGTGCAATGCTTAGTGTTGGAGACACGGTTTCAGGGGAAATTTGGACGTTGACTGTGATCGGGTTATCGACTACCTGGATAGTTTGAGTCATTTCCCGTTGAAAGGTCTTACCATCCATGACAACAGTAAATGTGTGTTTACCAACACTCAGTGTCTCACTCAACGGTTGGATAAAGCGGCTATTGACTGCTGTATCACGGGCGAGATGCCATTCCTTTTTTCTGCCCAAATTATCTTCTTGGATCAAGCTTACTGCGAGTAAATCGAGAAAATCATCTCGGATAATTTCGTTTCCCTTTTCGGTCATTGAAACCGCGATTGTTAACGCTTCGCTTTCTGTGACATAGTTCGGTAGTTCTGTAACTTTCAGTTTTAAATCAGTCACAATCATGACCTGGTTATCCGGATCAAGTTCTGCATCCAGACGCCACTCGCCCGCTAGAGGATTTGAAATGGTAATCAAGTCATAACCCTGTTCATGATGCCAATGAGTATCTGCTGATTTATGATCTTCTGATAGTTCTGAATCATCGGGCTGAATTAGTTTTGTTGGCAGAGCTCCCGGTTTTCGAAAAATTAAGACTGAAAATTCATTTATGCTAGCGTCCACCGAGAATTTATTTCCCTTTAAGGGGACTGTATCTCGCGGTACGGCTTTCTTAAACATTTTTAGAAAAGTACGTTGCAGTTGATCCGCAGATAATACTGTTTCATTCCACCCGCCAGTATCGAAAGAGAGTTTTTTAAGCAATGCATGATCGGCTTTATCTGAAAGGGCGATGGTATGGATTTGTACGCCAGTTTGTTGCAACTGGGGAAGTAAGTTGCCCAATATTCGTTCTCGGGATTGTTCGCTATCCGCCTTATTTTTTGAAACATCAACAACACCATCGGTTAGCAGAATCAAACTACGTCGTCTGAAAGGCTTGGTGCCTTTCCAATCTTTTGTTGCCTGTTTGAGAGCAGTCTCGATGTTAGTAAAAAGTCCTTTGGAATGAATGTCTGAGGTTGAAGCGATAGCTTTTTCTTTCCACCGTGAATTCACTCGACTTAAGGGAATCATCGATTCCGTATCCTGGGCAAAAACCCACGCACCGACGTGACTTCCTGACGGTACTAAATTTATCAGCAGCTTCATCGCAGGAATACGCAAATTTCCGGGGTCGTTTTTCTTCATGCTCCCGGAAACATCGATAAGAACACGTACGTCAGGTTGCTCGTTTTCCTCGCTGGCAGCGGGAACAGGCATCCAAGGGAGGATTATCAGTGACAATACACACAACTTCTTTACGATTTCCATTAGCTTGCTATAGTTTCTACGTCTTTCCTCAACTATAGTCCATATTTTGTAGCCTGCGATATCTACCGATTTATTAGTAGATATACGGTAAAGTGTAGAGTTTTACATGATCGTAATCTTTATTCCGTCAAACCGCTTTAAATGTCAAAAAGCATTATTGCTGTACTACTCTTTCGCCCCATTCATAGAGTCCCAATCCAGATAGAATAAAAGCAGTACCTGTGATCACGGTTACATCAATGCTCTCACCATTGAAGACATGTCCTAGCCATAGAGCCGTAACTGGCGTGATTAGCGTTATCAGCGCTACACGGGTTGGGCCCAGGTGTTTTAAGACAAAGTAATACAGAGCAAAGCCAAGAACTGAACCGATAACTCCCAGATATAGGATTGACCAGGCGCTCCTTTGTGGAATTGAGGTAGGCCATTCAGATCCGGTTAGAAACCAGGTGAGTAGATATAAAGGAGCAGAGACTAACAGCCCTCCAGTGGTAATGACGAGACCGTTGGCACCGTAACCGGCCTTTTTCACCAGTACACTACTTGACGCGTGCAAAATGACTGATATCACCATTCCAACCACGCCTATCCAAGCCAGGTCGGATAACTGTTCTCCGCTGTAGAAAATTGTGGCCATACCGATAATGCCGAGCAGCATACCAACCAATTTTAAGGGGGTCAGTGTCGTTTCGCCCAACCATCGGACTGCCAAAATGCCGGTAATGATTGGAGTGAGTGCGAAGATAACTGAAATCCAACCCGAGGGAATGAATTGTGCCGACCAATACACTGCCATCATAGCGCCATAGATGCCAATGGCGGCCGCCAGGTAAGTGCGTCTGGCGCGTTGATGCCAGGCCATGGGTAGGCGGAAAATCCAGACGAGAAGCAGAGCTATTAATGTACCAATCACCATGCGTCCGGTAACGGCGAATAGAAAACTGTTACCTTGACTGCTCCACTGTATGGCGAGCGGTGTTGTGGTCCAGATCAAAATAACCCCTAGATAGGCAGCTTGAAACTGCATTGGTGTATCCTCCTAAATCATGCGCAATAAAAAAGGCCGCAACCCGGAATGGGTTGCGGCCTTTGTAAAAATGAGAAAGTCTTAACGTTTAATCAGTTCTAACTCCCGGACACGCAACCCTGTATTGCATTAGCCAACGCATGGCTCGCAGAATATGGATACTAAGGGTTACGTGTATAGTCTGGTTCATGGGTTAAAGAATGAATGAATCCGATCTACTCGTCAAGTTTTTTCACGATTCAAGTGTCGCAAGCAATAGACTTTCGGCGAAGACTCATGCCCGTTTTGAGTGGGTAGACTTTCGTGAAGGGCTAGGAGCCTGTCCGAGAATAGAAGCCGTAGCGAGGGAAAGCTGTTTTGAGTCAGATTTTTCGATTTTTTGAGGCGAATAGCAGGCTCTTTAACAAAATAAATCGGGAAATCTGGCCAAAATCAGCTTTTCCGCAGTAGGCTTTCTATTCTCGGACAGGCTCC
>JAZGGE010000408.1:0-8834 GCA_036480195.1 Methylococcales bacterium | reverse complement strand
CGATTGAGCAAAGTGCTCTTACCGACACCCGTACCACCAAAAAACGCTACGACTAATGGTCGCTGGCTGTCCTGATCAAACAATGAGGCCGGAGTACGCTCGTCAAGCTGGTTTAGGGCGTCAGCATAGCTTTGCGACAACCAGCCTGTTTCAACTCCTTGTTGTGACCAGGATTTAGCCTTTTCGATGAGATCAGAATATGCGTAATCCATTTTTTGGTGTTTCGAGTGCTTGTTGTGCTTTCTCCAACATTTCAGTGGAAATGTTGAAACGATTTTTATGATCCAGTTGCCGCGGCAATTCACTTAATTGCCCACGGATACTTTCAATAAAAAGCTGCTGTTTGACAGCTTCGTACTGACGTTTCTTCAGTTGCCGTTCAACTTTTTTCATATGACCACCCAATGCTCCTTCCACAAGCATTGATGTCATCGATAACACTGCAGGGGCCAGAATAAAATCGTGAAGCCCGATACCTCCGGTATGGAAGGCAATGGCCAACGCCGTGGCATCAGTGGTCACTCGGGTAGCACGTAGACCATTAAGAGCCACAGGATGTTCTTCCAGGCTAGAATAAAGCTGTTGGGCACTCGATTCGATTTCCGCCTGAAAATCTTCGTGATATTGCAGTGCAGCGGCATCGAACTGGGAACTAAAAGCTTGTTTTTGCTCACGCAATTTTGCACCCAGCATCTGCCACCACTCGGTATGCTCAGGATCTTCACTGGCCTTGTCCAGAACATCATTGGAAAGGCGGATAATGAAATGGTCGAAAACCTGATTGAGAATAGTAAGTTCCTGACTATCCTCCTCTGATTGCCCTTTACGTTTGTTACCGCTGGATTTCCCAAGTTTTATGAGTTGACGAACCGGCCATGTGATAGCCTTTCGGGCATAATGTAGGGGGGTCGCGAGGCCTGGAACTTCCAAAAGTTTAAGCAGTTCCGCTAATGCCCGTTGAAAGGTCTCGTAATGCTGGCTGTGATTCAGGTAATCCCGTTCATAGACCGACACGGCATCATCAATAGCTTCATCCAGTAATACAGACCAGCCATCCAACGTCTTATGTTCTTCCAATAGCGGGGCTATCCACGCTTGCCAATGCGTCTGGAGGAATTTTCGGGTATTACCCTGCGCAGACGGACGTTTTACGCGATTTATTGCTGCCAGAAGCGCTTGTGGTAGCGATTCCGCATATTCTTTCAGTTGTTGTTCGTTGGTATAAGGAAGCGCAATGATAGGATACAATTTATCTGTTCGCGTGGCCTTCCATTTTTGCTCCAGGGAAGAAGCCACCGTCGATTGGGTATCCTGATTCGTTTTATTCAGGCAGATTAGCGTTGGCTGGGCGAGTGGTTCCAGTAACTTCATTATTTCCCAAACCGAATGATCTGCATACTTATCTTTGCTGACCACCAATAACACAACATCGGCGAGAGCAGCAGTTCGCAGGACCGCATCACTGTATCCCGCAGCATCAATAGAATCGAAATCAGGAGTATCCCAAACTACACTAGGAGGAAGTGTTTTATGGACAGTCTGAGACGGCATTAAGACATAGCTGTCATAACGGTCGTGAGACAGGCACTCTGGCGTACTGTGGGTATAGCCGCTGAAATAGTCTTCCAACCAAGTCAGTTGAGCGGGATCAACATTAACGGTAAAACCCTGAGGGTGAACGGTATAGCCCGCCAGGGCGCTCACCCCAGCGAGTGATTCGTCGATGAGAAGATTGACGACACTGCTTTTACCCGCCTGCGTCGGGCCGATGACGGCAACCTGCAAGGCAAGATCAGGCCGTTTTTCGACAAGCTGAGTCTTATTGAGTGCGGCCCTGGCAAGCCTGAGCGAATCCAGATTTTTCAGAAAGGCAGGCTTTTGAGCGGCAGCATCATTGAGCCCTGCTAATACATCATCGTATCGCTGAATAAGGCGTTGGATAAATTCTAGCATAGTCTGAACTCTTCAGCTGCTGTCAAGCTATTGCTGTCGATAAAACCTTCTGTTCAGTGAGCACTGTGGTAAAGGCATTCGCTTCTGCAATTGATTTTTCCATCGCCGATATCAACGTTGCAATATCCATCCCGACCGTCACCATTTCGTGATGCAAGGACGCAATCGCTTTGGCATTGAGATTATGCTTAAGATACAGCACTTGATCCTGAAACACCGCTAATATCGGATGAGTCTTATTTTCTGCTCGTTTCATTACTTTAATTAGGCGGTGGTAATGCTGCTTGGTTAACTTAAGGGCTTGCCTGCTATTACTTCGAAGACGCCGGTTAGTATAGAGTTCCAGTTCCTTCTCCCATTCGTCAAACAATGCTTCGGCAACATCCTCCACTGAATTAATATGATCATGAATTGCTTTTGCTTTTGATTGGCTGTGGTCAAATTCCTGTTTGAGCTGTTTATACTTGCTTTCCAAATCCCCACCATGGAAGTTAACCAACGCGCTGAATTTATCCAATGCACACTGAAACTGGTGTTTTGCCTCGTCCAAACTGGTTGCGGCATCTTCCACCCGATGTACAATAATGTCTCGTTTATGCTGTCCAGTCACTTCGCGAATACGAAAATAACTTCTGCGGCAGCGCTGCAAAATACTATGCACTATGGGTAACCGCTTTTTTGTTGTGGATTGTGGAAGCTTCTTCGGAGTACTTTTTTTTCTGCTGGATGAGGTCATTTCCATTGTTTTTGTAAACTGACGTTTAGCAGATTGTACAGGTATCTCTTTTTACTTCAAAGAATTCCTTCTAAAAAATTGCTTTCAGAAAACGGGGTGGTTTTGGTTGAACGAAGAGTCAAAACTATCTTGACACAAGAAAATGCTGACATTCCCAACGGTTGAAAACCATTAGAAAGGTCAGCTACAGGGGAAGGAATTTACATTTTCTCTCCATTCGGATTAACCCATCAGTTAGGGAAACACCGAATAGACGAGAGAAAAAAGCAAGGTTACGAAAAATCAGGTCGCCAGATACTAGTCAACATTGTATTGACGGAGTACTAGGAAAACCGTGAAGGTTCGTCTTGTTTTTCCGGGAGTTTAACTTGAGGGGCATCCCGATTGATGCTTGATGGCAGTCGCGTATTACAAAACTTCAAACCAATGCCATTAGATGTAATTCGTACGATTCTTGCCCGAATGTGATGGAGGCGAATTAGCTTTCCCGCGTCTTTTTCCAGGGCGAAAAAAAGTGGAATCGGTTTACTCAGGGGAAAACTGACCATATCGGTTTCGATAAAAACACCACGGCTACTCAGGTCTGTAGCCTTACAAAGATGTTTCGGATTGCTGGGCAATCTCATATAGACAGTAACAATAGTCGGTTTGCGGACACTTAAGCGGCGTTCCATAAAGTTTTGCTCCGGAAAGTTTTAGTTAGGATGTCGCTGATGAATACAAATATGGTGCCATAACAAAAAAAAACAAATCAATAGATGAAGATAAGGTTATTTATAGTCATTTCCGACAAGCTAATGTAAATTAACCTGACGTTTGCGTGTACGTTTTATCTTACGCGACATACCTTATACGTTCAAGGATGTTCTCCCTGGAGATATGGTTCTATTTAAATGAGTGTTCGTGAACGCGGAATATAAGGATACATCAGCTACCCATCATTTTTCGCAAATAACTTCCCGTATACGATTGTTTGGCTGCTGCTACTTTTTTAGGGACGCCCTCTGCGACCAGGGTTCCGCCCTTTTCACCACCTTCCGGCCCTAGATCCACAATCCAGTCAGCAGTTTTAATAACATCCAGATTGTGCTCAATGACAATAATCGTATTGCCGTGATCTCGCAGCCGATGCAACACATTCAGGAGTTGTTGAATATCATGGAAGTGCAGTCCAGTCGTTGGTTCGTCCAGTATATACAAAGTTTTTCCAGTATCCCGTTTGGATAATTCCCGCGCTAATTTGACCCGCTGTGCCTCTCCCCCGGAAAGCGTAGTCGCATTTTGTCCGAGAGTGATATAACCCAACCCAACATCAACGAGTGTCTGTAACTTGCGCGCAACAATTGGGATTACGCTAAAAAACTCCCGTGCTTCCTCAACGGTCATTTCCAATATTTCATTGATGTTTTTACCTTTATAGCGAATTCCCAGAGTTTCCCGGTTGTAGCGTTTCCCCTGGCACGTGTCGCAGTGAACGAAAACGTCGGGCAAAAAGTGCATCTCGACTTTGATAACACCATCCCCCTTACAGGCCTCACAACGTCCTCCTTTTACATTGAAACTGAATCGTCCAGGTGTGTATCCCCGTGAGCGAGCCTCTGGCGTGGTCGCGAAAAGTTCCCGAATTGGGGTAAACAAGCCTGAGTATGTTGCTGGGTTTGAGCGAGGTGTACGGCCAATGGCGCTCTGATCGATATCTACGACTTTATCGATCTGATCCACACCATCAACGCCATCACAGGGTGCCGGTAGTGCGTTAGCCTTATTAATCTCTCGAGCTAGATGACGATAGAGGGTGTCATTTATTAAAGTGGATTTACCGGATCCGGAGACACCCGTTATACAGGTAAAAAGGCCCAGAGGAAGAGCAACATCTATGTTTTTCAGATTATTGCCGTGGGCATTCCGTATGATAATCCTTCGTTCATTATCGACCGGGGTGGTTTGCTGGGGTATTGCAATTTCAAGCCTTTTTGACAGATATTTGCCGGTAAGAGAATCAGGATGCGCAATAATCACTTCCGGCTTGCCCTGAGCCACCACAGCCCCACCATGAATACCTGCACCGGGGCCAATATCCACCACATGCTCGGCGCTGCGGATGGCATCCTCATCGTGTTCGACGACAATGACAGTATTGCCCAAGTCCCGCAACCGCAGCAAGGTATTTAGTAGCCGTTGATTATCCCGTTGGTGCAAGCCGATGGACGGTTCATCCAGAACGTACATCACACCCACAAGCCCGGCACCAATCTGGCTAGCCAACCGGATACGTTGCGCTTCTCCACCGGACAAGGTGTCGGCACTGCGCTCCAGGGTTAGGTAATCAAGACCCACATTAATCAAAAACTCCAAACGCTCTTTGATTTCTTTAATAATTTTTTCGGCGATAGTACCTTTATTACCGGGGAGATCTAGTTCCTGGAATACCACCATCGCCTTTTCAATGGGCAGCGCGGTTATCTCTGGCAAAGTTTTATCATCAACAAACACATTCCGCGCACCAACGTTAAGACGCGTTCCACCACATTCAGGACAGGGTTTTTTGGAAAGATATTTTGCCAGCTCCTCTTGCACCATGCTCGAATCAGTTTCCCGATAACGCCGTTCCATATTGGGAAGAACACCTTCGAAAGTATGTCGACGTACCCGGGTTCTGCCACTGGAAGAGAGCATGCGAAACACAATAACTTCTTTGCCGCTACCGTAGAGAATGATTTCCTGAGTGGTCTCCGACAATGACTCAAAGGATTGTTCCGGATCAAAATCGAAGTGTTCGGCAAGGGAAAGGATCATCTGATAAAAATAGCTGTTGCGTCGATCCCAGCCACGGATTGCGCCTCCGGCAAGGCTGAGTCCAGGACTATGCACAACCATGTCAGGATCGAAATACTGTTTTACGCCTAAGCCATCGCAAGTGGGGCAAGCACCTTTCGGGCTATTGAACGAAAATATACGGGGTTCCAACTCACTGAGGTTATAGCCACAATGGGGACAGGCATACTTATCCGAAAACAGCAGTTCCATTGCAGGGTCTTCCATAGAAACAACGATAGTGATTCCATCTGCCAGCTTTAGTGCGGTTTCAAACGATTCCGCCAGTCGGGTTTGTAGATCGCTTCGAATTTTCAACCGGTCGACAACCACTTCAATCGTGTGTTTCTTACGTAAATCCAGTTGCGGCGGCTCATCCAGTTCATAGACTTCACCATCAATTCGTGCCCGTATAAATCCCTGGCCACACAGGTCATCCATTAGCTGGGTATGCTCACCCTTTCGGTCACTGACGACCGGCGCCAGCAACATCCAGCGGGAACCCTCTTCCTGACTGAGAACCTGATCAACCATCTGGCTTATGGTTTGAGCTTCCAGGGATGTGTTGTGTTTCGGACAACGTGGTGTACCCGCACGGGCAAACAGCAGACGCAGATAATCATAAATTTCGGTAATCGTACCCACCGTCGAGCGTGGATTGTGGGAAGTGGATTTCTGTTCAATTGAGATTGCCGGTGATAAACCTTCAATATGATCAACATCCGGCTTTTCCATCATGGAAAGAAACTGGCGAGCGTAAGCGGATAGCGACTCCACATAGCGGCGCTGCCCCTCCGCGTAGATAGTATCAAAGGCTAAAGATGACTTACCGGAGCCGGAAAGGCCAGTGATCACTATGAGTTTCCCCCTGGGCAGATCAATATCGATATTTTTTAGATTATGGGTTCTGGCGCCTCTAATCTGAATTGTGTCCATGGTCGATTCCGACAAAAAAGATAACCTGTTACTATACGGCTATTTTGGTTGGTAACGCAAAGGAGACCTCGGATTGAATCAGGCACAAGACATTACAATGCCCATGAGCCCGTTAGAGCGACGGGCCAGTTTTTCCCTCGCCCTGATTTTTGCCTGCAGGATGTTAGGGTTATTTATGATACTGCCGGTTTTTAGCCTTTACGCTGAAGATCTGCCGAATGCAACGCCTCTCCTAATCGGATTTGCTATTAGTGCATACGGGCTAACCCAAGCCTTGTTGCAGATTCCATTCGGCATGCTTTCGGATCACTTTGGCCGTAAAAAGATAATCGCTCTGGGACTTATCCTTTTTGCTGCGGGTAGTGTATTGGCTGCGTTATCCGATTCAATTTACGGCATTATCGCTGGTCGGGCATTACAGGGCTGTGGCGCAATAGCTGCCGCAGTTATGGCACTGGCCGCGGATTTGACAAGGGAAGAGCATCGCACTAAAGCCATGGCATCAATCGGCATTAGCATTGGTATCTCCTTTTCCATTGCTCTTGTTGCCGGCCCTGTAATTGCCAATGCTATCGGCATCAACGGCATTTTTTGGCTGACCGCAGGATTGGCTTTAGTGGCTCTCGTGGTACTCTTTGCCTTAGTACCAAATCCAGCCCGATTGAGTTTTCATTCTGATACGGAACCTGTCCCAGGACAATTTCGTCGTGTCCTAAAGAACAGTGAATTACTACGCTTGGATGTTGGAATCCTGGCGTTGCACCTGATGTTAACAGCAACATTTGTGACATTCCCGTTGGTGCTAAGAGATGCCGGCGTTGCATCTGTCGATCATTGGCTTGTCTATTTGCCGGTTATGGTGGTTGCGATAGTAGCAATGGTGCCGTTTATAATTATTGCTGAGAAGAAAAGGAAGATGAAAATCGTGTTCTTAGGCGCAATTGCAGTCATCGCGATTTCTGATTTGGGTTTGTTTGCATTTCACGATAGACTGGCATTTATTGTCGGCTTCCTCTTCCTCTTTTTTACTGGGTTTAATTTACTGGAAGCAACGCTCCCTTCAATGATCTCAAAGATTGCCCCTGCCGGAGCCAAGGGGACGGCGATGGGCGTATACTCCAGCTCCCAGTTCATTGGCGCTTTTCTGGGCGGTATCGGTGGCGGCTGGATCTATGGCCGCTTCGGCGTGGAAGAGGTTTTCCTTTTTTGCAGTGCCGTTGCGTTGTTGTGGCTAATAGTCGCATGGGGTATGCGCCCTCCCCTTCATGTATCCAGATTGCTACTAAACATTGGTAAAATTGATCCTGTTGATGCAGTCTTGATGGAAAAGGAAATAGCCACAATTGCGGGAGTCGCGGACGTTTCTGTTTCGACTACAGAAGGGGTTGTCTACCTTAAAGTAGATCAGGGAAAACTAGATCGTGAAAGCCTCGATCAGTTAGTCGACAATCATAAAGTTTAGGAACGAAAACGAAATAGCATTCCTTTTAGAACCTGGAGAAATAACAATGGCAAGAAGTGGAATAAATAAAGTGATTTTGGTGGGAAACCTGGGGAATGATCCTGAAGTACGCTACATGCCGAACGGCAATGCCGTTGCAAATATCAGTATCGCAACATCGGAATCCTGGCAGGACAAACAAACTGGCGAACAGCGTGAAACCACCGAATGGCACCGGGTGGTATTTTACCGACGCCTTGCCGAAATTGTTGGGGAATATTTGAAGAAAGGCAGTAAGGTTTATGTTGAGGGACGGCTGCAGACCCGTAAATGGCAGGGCCAAGACGGCCAAGACCGTTACACCACCGAAATTATCGCCAACGAAATGCAAATGCTGGACAGTAGGCGTAGTGGTGGCACAGCGGATTTTGGTGGCACTCAGGATAACTTTCCATCTCCGCAGCAGCCACAGCAGGTGCAGCAGGCGCAACCCCAACAATCTCAACCTCAACCACCGGCGCAATCGCAAACACCACAGCAACCTTCTGAGGGGGTAGTTGATGACTTTGATGATGATATACCGTTTTGATTCGTATAGTTTAAATTAGGTGTAACTGTTTGCGATTGATAGCTGCAAGCTTCCGTTCAATACAGCAAAAATCCAGTCAGGCAACCATAAAGAATTGAATAGAAAAAACGAATCTAATCACAGTCTATCGGCCAGATCCAAAAAGGTGGAATAACTGAAAAGTAAGGGTAAAAAATGAAACCATTTGAAAAGTGCCTTGGATGTGGGTGGTGAGCCAAAAACTCAACCACTATGGACCGAAAGTCCATAGGTTGCTCTAAACAATGACTGAAAGTCGTTTAGCTTAAAGTGGCTACTGTATTACAAAATATTAGATTAATATCACCATGAAGAACATGAAGCTCCTTACTTCTTCGTGTTCTTCA
>JAZGGE010000407.1:0-4259 GCA_036480195.1 Methylococcales bacterium | reverse complement strand
AACTGCGGCGGTTGAATCCTGAATAAGAGGTAATTTATTTTGCCCGATAACTGGAGTGCTAGGAGGCTGTCAGAGAATAGAGAACCTACTGCGGAAAAGCCCATTTTGGCCAGATTGTCCGATCATTATCGTTAAATAGCCCACTATTCGCCTCAAATGATCGAAAAATCTGACTCAAAATGGATTTCCCTCGCTACGGCTTCTATTCTCGGAAAGCCTCCTAGTTATGCACCGTTAAAATAAATCGTCTATTTTGGTGGCGCATGATGACTGAATCCCTCTTTATTGCTTCTATGGAAAGTCCTTCATCAAGAACATCATCAATCCGATATTTAGCCATATTAATGAATACAAACCGATCCTCTTTCTTGCTGAAATATGCGATGCCATTGACTTTTATCTCTGGCAAGGATTTTTGAATGCTTTTGGGTAATTCTTGAAATAAAACGGGCTGACTTGGGAATAAGCCGACTTTTTCGCTATTTATGCTTGTCTGGTCTTCTATTGAAGCAATTATTTCTTGCCCAAGGATTGGAAGCTCATCTATTTTTTCTAGAGAGGAATGTTCTTTTTCAAAGGATGCGATGATAACTTTTTCCTTTGGTTTATCTTCGGTTGGTTTTTTTTGCTGTTGTTTACCCTTTATTGGAGTTTCAATGGGCTTAACATTCTTCTCCAGTATAGGTACTAGAGATCTAGAAGCAATAGGAGAGACGACTGCATTTTGATGATCTTGCATTCGATAAATTACCGTTAAAATAAGCGAAAGTGCAATCACAAAGCAGGAAATAAAAAAGCCGTAGGGGGTAGGCGTTTTTTTTTTGCTAATAGGCTTACGGTAGCCGCGATCGACTTCAGATTGTTTTAGTTTCTTTAGCGTATAAGACATAATCTAGTGTTTCATTTGTCTATCCGAAAACACCCATTCCCAGGGTGCTTTTTATGGCAGAACAGGGGAATTCGATTTCCCGATTACTTAAGGAATGTTCACGAAATTACTTGTACAACTGACTTGATTTTAATCCGCTTCTTCCGTTGTAATATTAGTTACATAGCTTGCGATGCGCTTAATGCTAGGCCTCGAATACGAATTAAAATCCTACGCCAATTATTCAAATTATTTCATTCTCATCCCTAAATTTTCAATGGCTTGCAGCAATTGAAAATTCTGGTACGTTCTATGCTGCAATAATCTGCGCAGTTTCCGGATGAAAATTAGTCAATATTTTTACCTTCTTCGTTCCATTTCATTGTGATAGTTAAAGCGTTATTAGGGCCAACACTAATGGTTTCCCCCATACTTTCTTTTACAGGATGGGCGACACGTGTCGGTGGCGGCAGTGAATGATCCAGTCGGGTCTCTTCTGTTGCTTCGTTCGCGAACTCGGAGAATGTTGCCGTGTAAACAGGTATATCCTCGATACTTGCTTCAGAGAATGAATATTGCATTGGAAAAACATCTCCTCCACGAAATCCCCTTGTTTGGCTGGTGATACCAAAAATGAGTTCATTCGGATTAGTCAGTGGAAGGTTATCAGAACCATCAGCAAACAATATTTGAATGGATTGTCCGATTGCTTGGGCTGGGTTTATTTGGAACAACGTTTTCGCCCCCTCATCAAAACCTACTATGATACCCTGTCTGTCGAAATTAACGACTGCAACCTTATGCTTTAATAAAGCCGATCGTTGACGACGCGCATCTTGTTCGAGCGAGGCCATAACCTCGTTATATTTGCTTGCAAGTTGTCCTAGATCGGTAAACGGCTCTTCTGGCAAACGAACTGATGTATCGCCTAACGTTTTGTGTAATTCCATTGTATCAAGAATCTGAATAAGTTCTGACGACGAGGCATGTTCAGATACATTTAACCCAACACGTTCTTGTTCAGGTGTAACACGAAGCGGCATTAACATATTCAGTAACCGAAACACTATGTAACTCACAGGTAAGGCCCAAAGAGCACAAACTATAATACCTTGGAACTGAACAGCAATCTGGGCCGATCGCGTCAGCCCGGTACCTAGAATTGTTAAGTCTCCAAACAACCCCACAGCAATGGTCCCCCAAATTCCTGGTGCGAGATGCACAGGTATGGCGCCGATAACATCATCAATACGCATGCGGAGAAGCAATTTATCACAAGCTACCATACAAAGTCCGCCTACCGAGCCGATCGCCACTGCTTCAAAAGCATTGACTGCGTGACAATTGGCTGTAATAGAAACAAGTCCTGCCAATAATCCGTTCGTGACACTTCCTACATCGGTATATCCGGTGCGCAAATAGCTGAACAGGCCCACAATAGCAGCGGCGGCAGATGCAGAAAGTGTTGTATTGGCGATAATTCCTGGTACTTGGTCATTCATTGCCAGAGTACTACCGCCATTAAACCCAAACCAGCCAACGAATAACACCAGTGTGCCAAACATGGCCATGACGGCGTTGTAATGAGACATTTGTCGCGGTTTTTCGCCTGGACCCCTAAAACGACCTAACCTGGGGCCGATGATCAATAGCAAGGCGAGGGATATCCATCCCGCTGTGCTGTGTACCACCGTCGAACCGGCAAAGTCGATAAAGCCGTTTTTTTCCAACCAACCGGCGTTACCCTCGAAAGTACCACTCCATACCCAATTTCCGAAAACAGGATAGATGATCATAACCACAACTGCAGTTATAATTGGGTAGGTAATAAAACGGACGCGTTCTGCTATTGCACCGGAAATTATGGTGGCTGTTGTCGCACAGAAAAATGCTTGAAACAGAAAAAATGTCGATAGCCACGGGGAGGCGCCTTGCCCAATAGGTGTAAAAAAGTTCTCGAAAAGACGGCTTTCCGAGTTATCGCTATACATTAGCGCGAATCCACAAAACCAGAAACCAAGCACCGCTACGACCGTGTCGGTGATATTTTTCATGGCGATATTGGTTGCATTCTTGCTGCGCGTCATCCCCGCTTCCAAGAATAAAAAACCCGCTTGCATCCCAAAAACTAATAAAGCGGACAGTAAAACCCAGAGGATATCGAACTGTGTTTTTTCCATAACTCTTGCCGTATTTTTTTTATATTAAAAAGAGTATTAAGTTAGATTTTAGTGAAATATTTCGATGTTTTTAATATGTTTTTGGATCCGTGAGTCCATAGCGGCGCCGAGCACAAACTCTTGTTTCTACAGCGGTTCAAAAAATGTTCGCTTAACCGATGGGTGAAGCTATGATTTTTTAATTCCACTGTAAAACTAATACCTCGCGCTCTGCATCCACTATGGACTCATGGATCCAGGATATTGATTTGAGGTTCATTTGGCGGGAAATACCTCAACATAGTCCAATGCGTATAGCATGCTTAAATAAGAAAATAAATCTGTTTGGCGTACTTGTAATACCTGCTCTGTTCGTTGCAAAGTGGAGCCTTGATTTAACCAAAGATCTTTAATAAATTCAGAACCATCTACTTTTGGTAAATTATCTTGCATATCACGCTTAATAACTCGAATGAAATCAACTGAACTAATACCCTCAGGAAGACGACCACGGGAAGACCACAAAGCTACTTGAGCAATGAAATAAACAGCATCCTCCTGGTTATGAAGGCTTGTTAGGGCTTTTATCGAAAAAGCAGTAGAAATCGAATGTTTTTGAATTGTTAACCCACAAAGTTGTTCTAATTTTTCATAAGATAAAAAGGCGCTGACCTTGTTATCGTATATCACTAGAATGGGTTTATTCAAAAAAATAAGTTCAATGGGCTGCTTAACTTCCTGATGTATCTTCCAGGCATTAACCAGATGTTCTTGGAAACAATTTTTTATTGGATAGTGTTGGAAGGAATCCGGGTGTGAATAGATGGCATTGATTTCTTTCGAGTCGTGCTTCGGTTGCGTTTTTTCAACATCAAGTAAATTCAATACCGAACTGAAAGCACTACGATCAAAAGGTTTTTGTAGCGATACAATATTTTCCAATTCTATTGGGGTCTTAAACAGTCCAATAATGGGACGATTGGGGAGGATTTCTTTACAGATGCTCAGTTTTCTGTCTAGATCACCTGTGTCAAAATCAACGATAGGCGCATTGATGCGTTTAATTGTATCAGGGTTAATATTCCTAATTAGCTTGACGCCCATTGCATAGCTATCTATTTGAGATTCCAGCTCTTCGAAGCCTTGCTCATTAAAACCGATAGATAAAAAATGAAATCGATATGTCATTAAATTTCAAACGTCACATAGTGCGATAACAAAGTCCCTTTAAC
>JAZGGE010000406.1:0-9915 GCA_036480195.1 Methylococcales bacterium | reverse complement strand
GGTGCTGGACAGAAAGTATTGGTAGAAGGTCGGGTTCAACAAACTGAAATATTAGGTACTCGCCGCCGTTTTTTGGTTTGCAGGATAAGTGATGGCAGTGGCGTACTGTCCCTGCAGTTTTTCCATTTTTCCTCTAGACAGGCCAATGGTTTGACGCAAGGTACGTTGGTGCGTTGCTTTGGTGAAGTTCGTTCGACTGCATTCGGGATTGAAATGGTTCATCCTGAGTATCAATTGATCCAGGATAGCGGAGCAGTTAATGTTGCCGATAGTTTAACGCCCATTTATCGCTTAACTGACGGGCTCCATCAGAAAGTATTTCGACGACTAGTTGAGCAGGTATTTAGCTTGGTGGATGAAAACAATACGGATGATGATGGGATATTGCAGGAATGGCTCCCCGATTCCGTACTCGAATCGGTGAAGTTGCCACGATTTTGTGATGCCATTCGGTTCCTCCATGCACCACCCCCTGACTTGGAGTTGGAGAGTTTTACTGACGGCAGATTGCCAGAGCAAAAACGGCTGGTTTTTGAAGAAATACTCGCCCATCATTTGAGCTTTAGTCGACTGAGGTCAAAAAACCAGACTCTGCACGCTCCAGTTTTTGATGGTTCACACCGGGATGGCAAAGTATTCTTGGATGGATTGCCCTATTCCCTGACCAATGCCCAACAACGGGTAATTTCAGAAATCGAGAAGGATTTTCTATCCGGATTGCCAATGATGAGATTGGTGCAAGGCGATGTCGGATCAGGGAAAACCGTTGTGGCTGCTTATACTTCGTATTTTGCTTTGGCTGAAGGCTACCAAGTAGCCCTGATGGCACCTTCAGAATTACTTGCCGAACAACATTTTCTAAACTTTAGTCGTTGGTTGCAACCATTTGATGCAAATGTTGTATTACTTACTGGTCAAAGTAAGGGTAAGAAAAGGGACGAAGTTTTTGAACAAATACGCTTGGGCCGTGCAGGTGTGGTGATCGGAACCCACGCGCTGTTTCAGGAGAAAGTCCTGTTTAATCGTTTGGGTTATATCATTATTGATGAGCAGCACCGTTTTGGAGTACAGCAGCGGTTGGCTTTGCGTGATAAAGGAGTAAGCAAAAATTTTCATCCTCATCAACTATTCATGACGGCGACACCGATTCCCCGTACTTTGGCGATGGCCAATTTTTCTGATCTCGATATATCTATTATTGATGAGTTACCTCCCGGGCGTAAACAGATCACCACTTCAGTTATATCAGCCCCAAGGCGGGAATCAGTCATCCACAGTATTATTGACTGGATTGCAACCGGTCGGCAAGTCTATTGGGTCTGCACCTTGATCGATGACTCCGAAGCTTTACAATGCGAGGCAGCGGAGAAAACGTGGAAAATGCTGAAGCAGTCGCTGCCTTCCGTTCGGACAGGATTGGTACACGGTCGGATGAAAGGGAATGATAAAGATAAAGTAATGCGTGAGTTTAAAGAGCATAGTTTGGATGTATTGGTCGCGACAACTGTAATAGAAGTGGGTGTAGACATCCCTAACGCCGGTTTGATGGTTATTGACAACGCGGAACGGCTTGGGTTATCACAATTACACCAATTGCGGGGGCGAGTGGGTCGAAATAGTTTCGACAGTTATTGTATTTTAATGTATCAGCCACCATTGTCGAGAACTGCGCATCAAAGGCTGGGTATTCTTAGGGAAACCAATGATGGTTTTAGGATCGCTGAGTGTGATTTGGAACTTAGAGGCCCAGGAGAGGTTATGGGGACTCGACAGACAGGACAGCTTCAGTTCAAGATAGCTAATTTGGCTCGGGATCGAGAACTGCTGCCGAAGATTCTTGAAGTAGCGGAAACTATACGCAATGAGCACTCAGAGAATATCGAACCCATTATTAAGCGCTGGCTAGGTGAATCGACCCAATATGCGGAAGTATAGGGTATGAACAATAACTAATATTAGGAATATCGCTTTGAAGAGGAGAAGTGTTTTATTTGGCCGGGAACCACAGTGGTGGAGTGGCCGGAGCTTTCAGGTAAAAAATGTACCCGATCCAGTTCATTCATGGCTATGGGAAACCGGTTCTTTGACCCAGAGGCTGCGGTCAGTTTGTTGTGGCACGTTTCGGGTTAATTTAACAAGACAAATATGGGGAAAACCTTTTGCAGGGGAAAGCCGTAGTCTAAATTTACAGCCTTCCCGTTACGCCTTGATTCGGGAAGTGGAATTGCAATGTAACAGCACCTCTTTAGTATTGGCTCGAACGATTATTCCGTCGGCTACTTTGAAAGGCGTTCATCGACGCCTATCCCGGCTGGGGAATCGCCCTTTAGGGGAAGTTATTTTTTCTGATCCAAGTTTGATCCGATTGGATTATAGCATTACCTGTGTTAATCCCAACGACTGGATATGTGAACAAGTTTTTGAAGGTCAGCAGGTGTGGGGGCGAAGGAGCCGGTACTCTGTGGGAGGGGGAGAGTTACTCGTTTGTGAATTCTTTCTACCCGCGTTATACGTGGTTGCGGGGCATGGGGATGACCAGTGAATGAAAGTCTGAATTTCAGTAGCATCGTCAATAATCGAATCAGCGAATACTGGTTGCTGATGCGGTTTGACCGTCCCATCGGAATTTTCCTGTTACTGTGGCCGGCGTTGTGGGCGCTATGGATCGCGGGAGAAGGTCGGCCCGATCCGCTGGTTGTTACAGTTATTGTTTTGGGCGTTATTTTAATGCGGGCCGCAGGATGTGTCATAAACGATTATGCCGATCGAAAATTTGATCCCCATGTGGAAAGAACAAAGCAGCGGCCAATTGCGGCTGGCCGGGTAGCCCCAAGGGAAGCCCTGATCTTGTTTGCGGGGCTTTGCCTGTTGGCGTTTGGTTTGGTGATGCTTTTGAATACACTGACCATTTTGTTATCAGTGGTCGGTGTATTCCTTGCCGCTTCGTATCCCTATATGAAACGCTATACTCACTTCCCTCAGCTCTATCTGGGTGTAGCTTTCGGCTGGGCAATTCCTATGGTGTTTGCCGCCCAGACTGAATATATTCCCCTTGCCGCCTGGATACTCTATATAGCAACCATACTTTGGGCATTTGCCTATGATACCATGTACGGAATGGTGGATAGAGACGATGACCTGAGAATTGGGGTAAAATCTACGGCCATTTTTTTCGGTGATCGTGATCGGGTGCTCATCGGGTTGATTCAAATTTCCGTTCTGGTTTGTTTATCTATCGTCGGCGTCATGGTTTCATTGGGATGGCCGTTTTATCTGGGTCTAGTGTTTTCCACCGGGTTTGCGATTTACCAACAGACTTTGATTTACACGCGATCGAAAGAAGGTTGTTTTAAAGCTTTCCTTAATAATAATTGGTTTGGGTTAGTGGTCTTTACCGGAATTGCCACTGATTACCTGATCTAAAATAATTCTTCTGCAGGCAGGATGACCTCTTTTCAGGGGCCAGATTTTCTACCCATGAGGCGATGCGATTTTCGGACGTCCGACGATAGGAATACGATCGGATTCTATTTAGGTATTTTGATTTTAGTTGGTAAGGTTGAAAACTATGAATACATCTAATGTTACCACAGCGCCTTTATGGCGGCTTCCCCCAGTGGCGTGGCTCTATTTTGTAGCCGCACTTGGATTGTTGTTGATGATTTATATCGATGGTCTGGATCGAATGCAATCCGCTTGGTTTAATAAGGAAGAGTATAGTCATGGTGTGCTAATACCAGCAATTGCATTATTTTTGGTGTGGCAAAAAAGCGACCAATTGCATTTGATCTCTTTTAGAAACTGTTGGGCCGGTGTATTTGTTTTGCTATTGGGGATATTTCTTTATTTTGCCGGCGAGATGGCGACGCTCTACATAATTGTTCAATATGCCTTTTGGGTTGCGCTTGTTGGCGTGGTGTTGAGTTTTACGGGTTGGTCGGGCTTCAAGCTTATGTGGGTGCCCCTGGTTTACCTACTTTTTATGATCCCCCTGCCAGTTTTTCTTTATAATAATTTGTCACTCCAGCTACAATTAATTTCTTCCAAACTGGGCGTTGACTTCATCCGTCTTTGCGATATCAGCGTTTATCTCCAGGGCAATGTGATTGATCTTGGTTCCTATAAACTACAAGTGGTAGAAGCGTGTAACGGTTTGCGTTACTTGTTTCCGTTTATGAGCTTGAGTTTTCTGGCTGCTTATATCTATCAAGGCGCGTTTTGGAAAAAAGCCACTATCTTTCTTTCCAGTATACCCATTAGTGTATTGATGAATAGCTTCCGGATCGGTGTGATTGGAGTTTTGGTCGATAACTGGGGTACGTCTGCCGCAGAAGGTTTTTTGCATGACTTTGAAGGTTGGGTCGTCTTTATGTTTTGTTTGGCTATATTGATTGGGGAAATGTGGCTGTTAGCCAGAATTGGACGGGACAAGAAAAATCTTTCCCAGGTTTTTAGCTTCGCGGGGCCAGCGTTGCCGCCGGAGAATGCGGAGTATCAGAATCGGCAAATAACCCATTCGGCATGGGTGGCTTTAGGTGTTTTGGCTGTGGCAGCAATGGTTTTTTGGAACTATGAGAAGCCCGCTGATTATTCGCCCAACCGCGTTGATTTTAGTGACTTCCCTCTGGAGATCAAGGGTTGGAATGGGCGTCGCGATGTCATGGAGCAGGAGTTCCAGGATGCGTTAATGTTCGATGACTATATCCTTGCAGACTTTAGAAATACCCAGGGCGATGCCGTTAATTTCTATGTGGCCTATTATGCTTCGCAAGTGAAAGGTCGTTCAATCCATTCCCCTCGATCTTGTTTGCCTGGTGGTGGCTGGGTTGTCAAGAATCTGGAACCGAAAATGCTCCCGAATGGGAATGGCCAACAAATTTCCGTTGCACGGGTTCTGATCACTAAGGGTGATAGCAGACAATTGGTTTATTATTGGACTCAGCAACGCAGTCGGATTATTAATAATGAATTTTTAGTAAAATGGTTTTTGTTCTGGGATGGCCTGACTAAACATCGGAGTGATGGTGCTTTGGTGCGGTTTGTAATGGCTGTTTCTCCCGGAGAAAATGTTGCGGAAGCCGACCAGCGGCTTGCTGCATTTGCGGAACTGGTTACGCCGATGTTACCAACGTATGTACCTGACTGAGAATTTATATCCCCAGGGTACTTTACAAGAGACTTCCTGCGCAGTTACTAACGACTGTTTTAACGAAATACCTAAAAATGAAATGATAGGGACATTGTTTTTTCCCTTCCTGGTTGCCCTACTTTTTACTGTGGTGCTGACACCACCGTTAATGAAGGCAGCATCGAAGGTGGGTTTACTGGATGTACCGAATGATGAACGCGGAGAACGTACCGTTCATAAAGTAGCTACGCCCCGGGTTGGTGGGCTAGCTATTATTGCAAGTATTGTGTTCACTATTATTCTCTGGTTACCAATCAATCAGGAAATTGTAGGACTTTTACTCGGGGTTGGGGTTATCCTGCTATTTGGTGTTTGGGATGATCGTGTTAATTTAGACTTCAAAATCAAGTTTTTAGGGCAATTCCTGGCGGCTTATTGCGTCGCTGGACCGGGGGGTGTTTTGGTTCAGCACATGCCATTTTTTGACGGTTTTACGGTGCCGTATTATCTGGCTTTGCCATTGACGGTTCTGATTCTGGTTGCGATTACCAACGCGATAAATCTATCTGATGGTTTGGATGGCCTATCGGGAGGCAAAACGCTGCTAATTTTTGGCTGTTTGGCAGTGCTTGGGTTTCGGTGTGGGGATATTCAGTTTACCCTGATAAGCGTTATATTTATGGGGGCCATCCTCGGATTTCTGCGTTTCAATACCTACCCTGCACGGGTTTTTCTCGGTGACACCGGGAGTCAGGTATTAGGTCTTAATGCTGCTGCTTTGGCCATTATTCTGACCCAACAAAGTAATCCTGCGCTAAGTCCGGTTCTGCCATTGCTTTTGTTCGTTTTACCGATATTTGATACGGTTTCCGTAATAGTACAGCGCTTATATCTCGGTCGCTCGCCATTTTCTCCAGATAAGAATCACTTTCACCATAAGCTGTTGGTTCTAGGGTTCAATCATCATGAAGCAGTAATGGTTGTCTACCTGTTACAGTCGGTTTTGGTTCTTGGTGTATATTTTCTTCGCTATGAAACTGATGGACTTTTGCTGGCACTATTTTTTTTGGTGTGTTTTTGTCTAAGTGGTGTTCTCTATTTGACCTTACAGCGTGGATGGCGTGTCACTGAAGCAATGGATCGACCAAGTTTTCGTTGGGGACGAGCCGTGTGGCTGGTTCGACTATCCCAGGGGATTTCTACTATAACCGTGCCGTTATTGTTGGTGGTAGCAGTGTTGTTGCCATACAAAATATCGTCCGATTTTATGGTGGTCGCTCTAGTAGTTTTAGTCGCTACCCTTATGGTTATGGGATTTAAGCCCCCCTTTCAATCTACAGTGGAAAGAGTTTGTGTCTATATTGCAAGTGCTTTCGCGGTCTATTTTTATGGGAATTCGGGCTATCAAGAGGAAGATTTTAAGTGGTTGCTTAATAGCGCGTTTTTCATTCTTGTGCTGGCCGTTTTAGTGGGCGCCCGTTTTTCAAATAGTAACCGTTTTTCTATAACAACATTAGATTATCTGGTGGTTTTCTTATGCCTTGTCGTACCCATAGTATCCATTTTCACAGAACATTCAGCACCACTGGCGGAAATTTCAGCCAAGCTCGTTGTATTGATGTACGCCAGTGAAGTCGTAATGAGCGCAGGTACTTTCCAATTTAGGGGTTTAGTCGTTTGTTCTGCATGCGCGTTGGCGGTTGTTTGCTCTCGTTGGTTTTTGCAAAGTTACTTTTTTTAGGAGATAAATTATGTTGAAGGCTTTATGGGGTCAGGTAGGGAAATTGGCCAATTGCCGGAATATAGTTGTATCAAGACTTCTATATTCAATATTGTTGGTGTTCTGCCTGATAATCCTGATTGCATGTGGGGGAGCCGAAGAACGGAAAGCCAAGTATCTCGAACGGGGTAAGGAATACCTGGAACAAGAAAATTTCGATAAAGCAGAAATAGAGTTCAAGAATGTTATTCAGATTGATCCCAAAGATGCGCCGGGGTTTTATTATTCAGGGTTGGTTGCTGAGAAAAAAAGCGATCTTCGCCGGGCATTTGGATTTTTTAGCAAAGCGAGCGAACTGGATCCAGAGTATATCGAACCCACGTTAAAATTGGCTCGAATCTATGTTGCGTTTGATCTGGAAAAAGCGGTTAGTCTTAATGATAAAGTTTTGGCTAAACAACCGACCAATATTGTGGCCCGGATTACCCGAGGGTTGATTCTTGCCCGGCAAAAAAATGATCAGGCTTCAATGAAGGAAGTTAAAGAGGTCTTGGTTGAAGATCCTGGAAATGAAGATGCATCCATGGTTCTTGCGGCACTCCATGAAAGACAAGGGAAAGTGGATGCACAAGAAGATGTTCTGAAAAAGGCCGTGGCGGCCAATCCAAAGAATGTTCCCTTACGTGGATTACTGGTTAAATCGTATATTAAACGAAAGAATAATGTGGATGCGGAAAATATTCTAAAGGAAGTTATTGCTATCGCGCCAAAAGAACCCAGGCATACTTTGGCATTGGCCTATTTTTATGTTTCCCAGAAAAATCTGGACAAGGCTGAGAAAGTCATTCGAGAAGGTATTAAGAGCGATCCTGGAAATCAGGATCGCTATATTCAATTAGCCACTTTCTTAGAAAAAAATCGGTCTTTTCCAGACGCAATTGCTGAATTAGACAAGCAAATTGTAGTTCATCCTGATTTTGATAAGCTTCGCATGGCATTGGCCCGGTTATATGTACTGAGCAAGAATACGGAAAAGGCCGAGTTAGTCTATCGACAAGCCATTACTGATTTCAAGTTAGAGTCTGAAGGACTTCAGGCGCGAAACAACCTTGCGGCGTTGTTATTATCCCTAAAGCGTAAGAAAGAAGCCCTTGCCCTCTTGGATGAAGTCTTGGAGGAAAATCCCAGAGACAACTTTTCTCAGATTCTTAAGGGGAGGATTGCTCTGAAAGACAAGGATCTGGACGGTGCGATTAGTTATTTTAGACAAGTGCTCAAAGATCAACCAGAGAATGCTAATGTTCAAGGGTTGCTTGCAGATGCTTTAATCGCTAGCGGCAAACTCGAATTGGCGAAAGGGCATATCGAAAAAGTTATTATGCTTGATCCAAAGAATACGAAGCGGCGTCTCCAGTTTGTGCAGTTGCTGGCTGATCTCAAGGATTATAGAGCCGCTTTTAAGCAGGCGGACGAGATATTAAAGCAATCTCCCGATCAATTGAATGCGCTGCAGGCAAAAAGCAAACTCTTTTCCCTCAAAGGTGATCAGGTTGCGGCAACTAAAGTATTGGAGGAAATCCAACAAAAGCATCCTGAATATGGTGGAGCTGACTTTCAACTCGGGGAAATGCATCTGGCGAAAAAGGAATATGAGAGTGCGGTTAAGCAGTTCCAATCAGCATTAACAAAGAAGCCAGATTCCATCCAATCTATTGCTCGTTTGGTTGATAGCTATCTTAGTTTAAATCAGCCTGACAAGGCAGAAACAAGTCTTACGTCTTTTAACGAAAAAAATCCGGATTCTGTCGTTGGGATAGTGTTATTAGGGCGCTTTTATTTGCATAGAAAGAAGTTTCCTGATGCCATTAAGTCGTTCACTATTGCACTTGATAAAAATCCTGATATGCCGAAGGTAATGGAATCGCTAATGACCGCATTCGCTGGTCAGGGGCAAAATGACGAAGCTCTAGTCTATTTGGAGAAGGCAGTAATCAATAGTCCAGACCATCCAATTGCCTATGGTTTTCTGGGTCGATTGTATATGGATCAAAAGCAAATTCAAAAAGCAGAAGAAGCATTAAAAAAGGGCATTGGTGTTAACCGAAAATGGGCTACGTTATACGTTATTTTGGGGCAACTTTATCAGAGTGAGGGACAGGAAGATCAGGCAATTCAAACCTTTAAAACAGGACTAGAAGTGGTGCCTCAAGATATTGCTTTGCGAATGAAACTTGCGGAAATAAGCCAGAAAAGTAGAGATTTTGATGGCGCTATGACGCTTTATAGAGAAATATTGGAGATTAATCCTAATCTTGTTGCGGTAAAAAATGACCTTGCTTCTTTAATATCCGATTATCAGCCAAATAAGGAGAGTTTGGAGCAGGCGTTGGAATTGGCCAAGGACTTTGAACAATCAGACAGCCCATTTTTTTTGGATACCCTGGGTTGGATTCACTATCGCATGAATAATTTCGATAAAGCGCTGCCTGTTCTTGAGAAAGCAATTGAAAAATCGCCAGAAATTCCAGTTATTTATTACCATTTGGGTGCCTTATATCATCAGCTTGGGCAAAATGATAAAGCCAAAATACAGTTGGAAAAAGCGCTAATAGATGATTCAGAATATCCTGGGAAAGAAGATGCTAAGACGTTGTTGGGGCAGCTTTAATTGTAGGATGGGTGGGAGGGTAAGGTAACCCGGTTAACATTTGTGATGGTGGCTTTACGCTTTCGTTTATCCCGCTCTCTATCGCTAAGAGCTGTTACGGCTAGCTACTAAGCTTACCGGCAAAATAACGTAGTGCAGTAAGATTACGGTCGTTACTCAAACGGGTTTAACAGAGCTTAATACCCGAAGCCTGAAAATCACTCACATTGCGAGTCACCAGTACCGACATTAGGGATTTGGTTTAATACCTCAATAAAGCTTTTTCTCTTAGGCCGCTTTAATGCTTGCCTCAGAATCTGCCGATGCTCTGCCTCAGCACTAATGCCATGCAGGCTTGCACGTACTTTGAGTGCGTGGGCTATGTCATCATCAATATTACGTACGATTAAGTTTGCCAGT
>JAZGGE010000405.1:0-2790 GCA_036480195.1 Methylococcales bacterium | reverse complement strand
CTGGATTTTTGTTTGTCTTCAAGGCACAACGCAGAGCGCATAGCGAGCTATGTAACCGAAGTTGCAACGCCGAAGACAGACAAAAAGACAAGCAAGATGGGGGGTTATTTGTTGCGAGTTGCCTTAGTCCAGAGAAAAAATAGGTTTGAACTGGTTTCCCGAACTTCATACTTCTGATCTCAGTATGACAAGTCTGGCCAAAATGAGCTTTTCTGTAGTAGGTTCTCTCTACTCGTCAATACAATGTTGACGAGATTCTAGGCAACGATAGTGTAATGATCCTCTAAGGTTTCAAGGTGGTTTAGGTTTTCAGGCCGGTAGTTAGCGTCCGGTTTGTTCTTCTTCGATTCAACACGTTCCGGCACGGTTTCGAATAACATGGTTTTTTTCGTCTCGGGTATCGTGCGTAACTGTTTGCGGTAAAAAAAACTCAGCCCTGATCGGGGGTTGTGTAAAAACCCATTGGTATCAGGATTAACGGTGCCTTGATCTTCGTCATTAAAAAGGAGTTTGCGAGCACGCGCTTTTCTCATCATCCAACGCAAACTAATATCGGATAGTCCACGTTGCTTGTGACCACCCCCCACATCGGAGTGGTCACCACAAAACCAGATTTGTTCGATAGTTTGATTATCGGCTATTGCACTTTCGTCCCACAACGTCGGGGAAAAAGTCTTTCGGCTATCGTCAATAGCTAATGCATGGAAACCAAATTTAATAGTGGAATTCAGTTTAGTATCATGAAACCTATGAAAAAAAGGATTGAAATGGTTTATCCAGTTCACAGGAATACCCAAGGCGCCGACGGTATCCCAAACACCGATCATCTGAATACGGCCAGCCTTGGCCTTGGTCATTTTTATTTCTTCCATTGCGACAACATCCTTAACACGATAGAGTGAGTAAATATCGTCTACCAAATCTACATATTGCGAGTGTAAAATACCGCATCGATGAATCAAACCGGCTAGACTGCGTACAGTATAAGCACCACGGCTGAATCCAAACAGGAATATTTCATCACCTTCCTCCTCATTGTAATGTTCCACGAGATAGGAGTAGCATTGCTTAATATTTCTGGAAATGCCCAGTCCAGTTGCACCACCCAGGAGTTTGTACATGCCTGAGCCAATTCCGGCATCGTAGAATTTGATTTGTATGGCTTGATCATCTTTGATTAGAGCATCATACAGACGTGCAACGTTGGTATTCTTTTCGCTCGCATCTTCTCTTTTGTTCCAGGTACCATCTGAACAGATTACGATCTTCTTTGCCATAATGCTCTCCTAACTTCCGAAAGACTATTTAACCGAAGATAAAATAATAATCTTTGATCGTTGAAATATCTGCGAAATATTACCATCTTCAAAATCTAACACATTGTGGAAGGAAATAAGGTGGTTTGACGGAATAAAGTTACCAAGATGCGAATGTGAATTGCAAGTAAACATCCCCAAATTTTGTGAATTATTACCAAATCCAAATGCTCGCACAACACGTATTAAAAGTGTACGCATGCAAACTTAGACGTACAAATCATTTTGAAATAATCAATTTGGAATTTGGAGATTAGCTATGAAGATACAAACATTATCGCAACTTCCTTCCGGTTTCGGCAGCCGGGGGTTTCGTGCCAGCTTAGCAGCCTTTGCTATAACTGGTTTTTTGGGAATCAATTCGAGTGTTATGGCACAGCTTCGAATCCCTCTTGACTTAGGATCACGCCCTCCCGTTGTGGTTTTAAATCCTGATGAGATCCTTCGTGTCGTTAACCCCGTATACGCGGCTAAATTCACCTGCGGTATTTGGGACGAAGGAAAAACCGCAGCCCAATTCAACAGCGGGCTTGGTGCGGCGTCACCGCTTCCACGTCGTTCGACGCTTCGGGATTATCATGATTTTCAGCCAGGTAGCTATTCGACCGCGTTGAATATCTTTAATCCCAATCGACAAAACATAACCGTACAGGTTGTGGTGTCATCGGAAAGTCTATCGAGTCCTCAAACGATAGCAACGCTAAACATCGCGTCGCTTAATGCCGCCAAAGTCGGTTGTACCGATATCGAACCGTTTTTACCCACTGGTTTCAGTAACGGCGAATTAGTGGAGGGGTTTTTATACATCGTACGCGGTACCACAGATATACTGGTCAAAGCGGTTTATAGCTACTCGACGATTGCCGCCTTCCAGGAATTTCGTGGTCAGGACTCTGCTGCTGGTGGTGCTGGCGGCGGTGCCGGTGGCCTGGGTCTCGGAGGTTCTATTGATATAGAAACAATAGAACCATGGACTAGAGGAAAGTAGTTGCCGACACATTCCAGTAAGATAATGGCGCGGCATCTATTTTTAATGCCGCGTCTTTCAGGAAAGAAAGCTGACTGCGAATTTATCATTTTTCATCTAAGATATATCTTTCGCGTTCAAGAATACCCGTTTTGAGTGGGTATATTTTTGTGAAAGGCTAGGCGTAGAATCGCAGGAAGAGTCATCTCTTTCAAGGTTCTACAACAATGCTCTTCGCAAAAAGATGCGCTCTGAAAATGGGTATTCTTGGGCGCGAGAGGTATATTATTCAGGTCACGATATATCAGTCGACGTTAAAGCTCTCCTTGTTATCGTACCCGCAAGCTTTTTCAGAAGAATAGAGGCTGACTACGAAAAATTTTTCTGAAAAGACTTTCTTCTTCTTAGGCGTTATTTGGTGAGAAAATGATCAAAAAATTCGTTAAAAAGATGCGTATTTTATTGCTGTTGGCGAGCTATATTAGTCTGGCTGCTTTTACTAACGGA
>JAZGGE010000404.1:0-2120 GCA_036480195.1 Methylococcales bacterium | reverse complement strand
TCTACCTGTTTACCTGCATATTCACGGCAGGCCTTACGGAACTCTTTAACGCCTATTTTTACTCCCGCTTTCCCTTTCTTTTTTTCGACCATCAACTCGATGGGTAAGCCATGGCAATCCCAACCTGGAATATAGGGGGCGTCATAGCCACTCAACGTTTTACTTTTAACAATAATATCTTTCAATATCTTGTTGACAGCATGACCGATATGAATGGCGCCATTGGCATAAGGTGGGCCATCATGGAGAATAAATTTCTCCTTTCCGGAAAATTGCTCACGGATTTTCTGATATAAATCAATCTCTGCCCAATGTTTAAGCCGTTGCGGCTCACGTTGGGACAGGTTTCCTTTCATTGCGAAGGAAGTTTTCGGCAAGTTGAGTGTTTTCTTGTAATCCATTGTTATACCAATGCGTTTTTTGTAGTCTGCAATATCTCTCGTGCTTTGGCAGCATCATGCGCGATCTGCTTTTTTAATGCGTCGAACGAATCAAATTTCATTTCGATACGAATTTTCCTGTGGAAAAGGACTTCCACGTGAGCCCCATAAATATTTTCATTAAAATCAAAAAGATGAACTTCCAGCAATGCGTCGTCATCGCCACCAACTGTTGGCCTTATTCCCACATTGGCAACCCCTGGAATAATTTTATTATCAATTCCCTTCATGGTAACAGCAAAAACACCTTGTACGGCGAGTGTTTTACGATGTAATTTTATATTTGCTGTGGGAAAACCGATAGACCGCCCTTTCTTGTTACCGTGTACGATACGACCGCAGACTGAATACGGACGACCCAACCATCGTTCAGCCTTTTCCAATTGGTCCGATTTCAAAGCCTCCCGAATTCCAGTGCTGCTCACCCGGATTCCGTCCATCTCAAAAGATGCAGTATCTTCCAGGGAAAAATCATACATCTGTCCAGCGTCTTTAAGCATCCGATAGTCACCTAGTCGTCCCCTTCCAAAACGAAAATCATCGCCAACTACGAGATGACGAATGTGGAGCCGTTCGACCAATACATGTCTAATAAACTGCTCGGCGGTAAGCTCGGCAAACTCTCGGTTAAACCGCAGCAATAAAACGGCGTCGATTGGAAGCTCGGTCAGTCGCGCAATTTTCTCACGGAAACGAGTAAGACGGGGGGGTGCTTTTAAGGGTTGAAAAAACTCCAATGGCTGCGGTTCAAACAGTATGATGACAACAGGTAAACCGAGGACTTGAGCGTGGTTTGCCAGGTTTTCTATAACTGCTCGATGCCCCAAATGTACACCATCAAAATTGCCTATAGTTGCAACACAACCTTTTTTAAATGGCCTCACCTTTCCAAGGCTACGGATAATACGCATGTTTCTACGACAGCAGGATGTTCAAACTAATTAAAAGTGTACTGATGAACTTGCCCAAACAAGTAATTCTACCAGTTCAAGCGTTAACTTTCTGAGTCAGATGAGAAAATCTCAGGCCACTAATTAAAAGAGTCAAACAATACACCCCAATTGCACCTGAAATCCATGCCGCTAGACGCCACACCCTTTCGGACACAGACCAATCAAACCAGGCATGGGTATCAAGACCATAGAATAAAACCGATCCCATACATATACAGGCGGTAATAACCCGAAGAAAAAATATGCCCCATCCTTTCTCAGGTTGATATACTTTGTGCCGTAGTAATGTCGATAATAAAAGACCGGCATTAATAAAAGCTGACAGAGAAGTTGCCAATGCTAGTCCAGCATGAGCCAATTTAAATACCAATAGAATGTTCAGAATCATATTGGCAACCATCGCGTATATGCCAAACCGTACCGGAGTTGCCATATCTTTGCGGGAGGTAAAACCAGGTACCAATACTTTAATTAAAATAAACCCGAGCAATCCAATAGAGTAAGCCTTAAGGCTTTGACCCGCCAATACCACATCCCGTGATGAAAATTCATTGTATTGAAACAAGGTAGACAATATGGGTTCCGCCAATAACATCAGCCCCAAAGCAGAAGGCAAACCAATCAACACCACCCAGCGTAAAGCCCAATCCAGTGCTAGCGAAAAAGCTTCGGACTTCTGCCCGGCGTGGCTTTTTGACAACGCCGGTAAAATTACAGTTGCCAGTGC
>JAZGGE010000403.1:0-8941 GCA_036480195.1 Methylococcales bacterium | reverse complement strand
GGTTCTGGTAACTGCTGAGCCTGTTGTAAACCGTCCTCAAGTTTTATACCACAGACAGACCCGGTTTTTTGATAGTCTTTCCATCCCGATCCAATCAGGTATCCTCTAACTATGGCTTCAACGGGTAAAGGCTTCAGTTTTTTAACAACAATGCCTCGACCTTCAATCTGTTGCCGCTCTATTGGATCAGGCAGAACCTGCTCCAAGGGCAAATCTGACAAGTGATTCGGAATAACGGAGGCCATTTTTTTAAACCAAAAATCAGAGACAGATGTCAACACCCGACCTTTTCCAGGAATTGGATCGTCGAGTATGACATCAAACGCCGACAATCTGTCTGTTGTCACGATCAGCATATGCTGGTCATCAATATCGTAAATATCGCGCACCTTTCCACGAGTACGAAGTTTCAGGTGCTTCAGGGTAGTTTCATATAACGCAACCGGGGCATTCATTTGTGTATTTTTCTCTTCTCTCTTTATTAACAAGTGGTAATGATGTAAGTTTGTTCCCGCAGTTGCAAGAACAAAAATAGAATAATATAGATTATGAAGTGGATCGGCAAGATTCTGGGTTGTGCTTTTGGATTTCTGACTGGCGGCCCGTTAGGGGCGATATTCGGCGCAGCGGTTGGACATCAGTTTGATACCGGTAGAGAAAGGCTTGGCTATAGTGGGCCATTCTTCCGTAAGGGCGCTCAACACCGCGTGCAAATGGCATTTTTTACGGCCACTTTTTCTGTCATGGGACATATTGCTAAAGCGGATGGGCAAATTACCCAGGCAGAAATTAATCTTGCCAACGCCATTATGGATAAAATGGATCTCCCCGAGGACATGCGCAAAACCGCGCGAAGCCTGTTTAATGAAGGCAAAAAAGCTGATTTCCCATTGGATAAGGCGCTGGAGCAATTACGAGCTGAATGCCATCGAAGCTCGAGCCTACTCCGTATGTTTCTCGAAATCCAGTTGCAGGCTGGCTATGCAGATGGCCAACTTCATCCCGAGGAGGAGCGGCTGTTGTTGCATATCAGCGACCGTTTGCAATTTTCCCGTTTCGAGTACCAAAGGTTGAGGACGATCCTGGAGGCCCAGGCGAGGTTTTCAGGGAGTTGGTCGGGCGCAGCTGGAAATAGATACTCTCGTCCATCAATCCGCAAACCAAGCATTGCGGATGCTTACGGTGTTCTTGGTTTAAAACAAAACGCTGACAATGCAGAAGTCAAACGTGCGTACCGCCGCTTAATGAGTCAGCATCACCCAGACAAACTTGTGGCGAAAGGATTACCGGAAGAGATGATGAAAATAGCGACGGAGAAAACCCAGCAGATTCAGAAGGCTTATGACTTGATCCGTAACGAACGTAAAATGTAGGTTGAATAGCCTTACGCTACCGACCTTTAAATTATCTCACGAAATCAAGTAATGGAAACACACTTCAGTGGGTGCGATTAAAAGTGATGCAAGTTATAAATAAAGAATTCTTTCATTAGGCGCTGAGATGCCATTAATAATATATTTTTATAACCATGAAGAGCATGAAGATAATGAAGGAAGAGCAGTTGACGATTAATTTTAAGAAACAGAGCATTCTTTCTTCACGTTCTTCATGTTCTTCATGGTAAAAATAGATGACATCTGTATGTGCATCACTTTTAATCGCACCCCACTTCAGTTTCCGGATGAAAACCAGTTTTATGTATCAAACCCAAGAGGAATACCATGCCATCATTCGACGTTGTCTCTGAAATCGATCTGCACGAAGCGGCCAATGCCGTTGATCAAGCCAATCGGGAAGTTTCAACCCGATTTGACTTTAAGGGCAGTAATGCCAAATATGAACTGAAAGACGCTGTCATTACGTTAACTGCGGAAGCGGAGTTTCAGCTTAAGCAAATGCAGGAAATTCTTGATCACAAACTCGTTAAAAGAGGAGTGGATATCGCCTGTCTCGAAATCGATAGTCCCCATGCTTCAGGCAAAGAAGCAAAGCAGATCATTACCCTGCGGCAAGGATTGGATACCCCACTGGCGAAAAAGATTGTCAAGCTATTAAAAGACAAAAAACTTAAGGTACAAGCCGCCATACAAGGCGAAAAAGTACGAATAACAGGCAAAAAAAGGGATGATTTACAAACAGTTATACAAATACTTAAGGAAGAAAAATTAGCTATGCCATTGCAGTTTAACAATTTTCGTGATTAACGTAATTGACCCGGAGACTGCCTGAGAATAGAAACCGTAGCAAGAGAAATCCATTTTGAGTCAGATTTTTCGATCATTTGTGGCAATAGTGAACTATATTAAAGAAAAGGATCTAAAAAGCTAGCTGAAATGGGCTTTTCCGCAGCAAGTTCTCTATTCCCGGACAGCCTCCTAAACAAGGACTCCCAAGACTTCGACAAATGGAAATAAAAGATGATCTACCCTTCTGGTTTACTCAGAATGCAGAAGCGCGATTGCGCCTCCTTTACGGCGACCAACTCACAAGGAACCTGGTAAACAGGCTAATCGATCGAACCTTAGTGTTTATGGAGGAACACCCGCCAACTGACAAGGAACAATGGAGTGAAAAAGATACAATTCTCATCAGTTACGGCGACAGCGTAACCCAACCCGGGCAATCACCGCTAACGACATTGCATGAATTCATTGAATTGCATCTGATCGATGCGATCAATGCAATACATATCCTGCCGTTTTTTCCCTACAGTTCTGATGATGGTTTCGCGGTTATCGATTACCGCAAAGTTGATTCAAAATTGGGAAAGTGGCGTGATATTGAGCGAATCGCCAAAGATTTTGGCCTTATGACCGACTTAGTCATCAACCATATTTCCAGCGAAAGCCCCTGGTTCAAGAATTATCTGAAAGGCGAGAATCCGGAACGCAATTATTTCATTGAGGCCGACCCGGATGTGGATTACTCAAAAGTTATGCGTCCACGAACATCGCCATTACTCACCGAGGTTAAAACGGACCAACAAACTCGACACGTTTGGACGACTTTCAGCGCCGACCAAATCGATCTGGATTTCAGGAATCCGGATGTTTTGTTTGAAATGATCGATATCCTGTTCCTCTATATTTCGAAAGGCTCCCGGTTTATTCGGCTGGATGCCGTTGCATTCCTTTGGAAAAAAGCGGAAACCCGTTGCATCCATTTGCGCGAAACCCACGAAATTGTCAAACTGCTCCGAGATATCGTAAATGTCGCGGCTCCCGGCACGTTATTGATTACCGAAACTAATGTCCCCCACTGGGAAAACCTGAGTTATTTTGGGGTCAGCGATGAAGCCCACATGGTCTATCAATTCGCGCTCCCCCCCTTATTGCTCCACGGTCTGTTCCAAGGTGATGCAACCCACCTGACTGAATGGGCAATGACCATAACCCGTCCACCGAAACACTGTACTTTTTTTAATTTTATCGCTTCTCATGACGGCATTGGACTTAGGCCCATTGAAGGCATGCTGCCCGAACAAGAAATACAAGAACTGGTTGATGCGATGCGTGGTCAAGGTGGATTTATTAGCATGAAGGCAAATGAAGACGGTAGCGAAACACCCTACGAAATCAATATTTCACTATTCAATGCGCTGGGAACAACCCGTACAGGTGAAACGGCATACAGAGCCCAGCGCTTTATCTGTGCGCATGCTGTCATGCTGGCTTTGCAAGGTATCCCAGGCATTTATATCCATAGCCTGTTTGCTACACCCAACGATATAAAAGGCGTAAACCAGACAGGGCAACCCAGAAGTATTAATCGTCGAAAATGGGGCTACCAGGAATTGCTTTCCCTGCTAAACGATGAATCCACACCACACGCCAAGCTATTTGCTCAGCAAAAGCAATTACTCACAACTCGAAGCCGACAACCGGCATTCCATCCGGAAGCCGACCAGAAAACCTTGCCGATAACCAACCCTTGTGTATTCGCTTTCTGGCGGACTAGCATGGACAAATTACAGAATGTTTTAATAATCGCGAATTTTTCCGAGAAAACCCAGGGATATGATCTGCCCCCACGCGCATCCGACCAAAGTTATCGAATCTGGCGCGACCTGGTTGCCCACCGAATTGTTGAAAGCAGCACAGAGACTATCCGCCTGGCACCGTACCAGACGGTTTGGTTGGAAGCTTTGGATTAAAGAAGACTAAGGACCCGCCATTAAATAAAATACGAAACTGACTTGTTCCCGCCTGCGCTGGAATGACGTTTCTTTTTATCCCTTTTCCGCGTTGTACAAAGAGTTGCGTAGCGGGCTATGCGCCTCTTTTCCTGCCCCTGTATCAAGTACGAGACAGGCTTTGAACTGGAACAAAATTTTCGTCACTTCCACAAGTTCAGACTATCTGACCTCATCACGGTGAATCAAAAGGTTATAGACATTCATGGGATTTTGTTCTGAGCTTAGAATAACGACTTCTCTTCGTAGGAGCGGCTTTAGCCGCGATCACGGGCGAGATCGCGGCTAAAGCCACTCCTACGTAGGTATCAATACAAATTCCGTGAGATCAGGGATTCTGATCCTTTAGCCCAAACGGTCCGATCCAGGTTACTGACATTGGTTCAATCGCAACATGCTCCTCTGATGTACCTGTGTTGTAAAATTTTGCTTTAGTTGTCTCCTTCTCTGGAGAGGATGACATCGTTATTGCGTGCCAGGGTATATTCTGGGTAGGGGTTCCCAATTGGCTAATGGGCAAAATCAATTTAGATAAATCATTATTCACAATTAAAAGGTGCCAATTTTTTTCCCCACGGAAAGCCCTTATTCGGACGTTGCCTATAGAAGCCGTCGAGATGCCTTCACTGGTGGACTTTATTTTGATGTCAAGCTTGCCCGTGTGAGTCGATTGGTTGAATATCTCACCGATACCCTGCCAGAAAGCAAGAGCAGGAGAAGGCTCTTTACTGGTTATGGGTCCTGCATTGGTGTACACCGGGAGCAACCCTGAACCTCGAGAGAACAACGAAAAATACATGCCAGCCGTTACGTTCCCATCGTCCAGCATGCTTAACAATCCATTTGCAGAAAATAGTGCTCCAGTTGAGGTTTTTGTTAGACGACGGTAGGGTTGGTCTTGAAAATTCCATTCAGTCACCCATATTTTCTTTCCTGTAAACCGTCTCGCAACACGACTAAACAATTCGGGAAGTACCTTAGCAGAATAGTGAATCAAACCCAGGTCTTGCTCGACTGTTGCGACACACGATACATCTACGTAGGGATGGAGAATTACCGCATCAAAGGGGATTCGCGCATCCTGAATTACACGATTCCATTCTTTTTTGGTATGGCTTATGGGGATACCTACGGGTAGATCAGGGAACGTTTTCTTGAGTCGTGCAATGATAGGAGCAACAATCTTTACATAATCATGTGCATCGTGCACCACATCTCCACCTTGCTCCTTAAAATACAACTCGTTGCCAAGTTCAATATATTTCACCTCTGCACCGAGGTTGCGAACATGGCTAATAAATCCAACCAGATCCTCAGTATTACTGGCAGTTGTTACATTTAGAACTAGAGAAAGTCTTGCTCCATGGGCTTTGACCCACTTAACTACTGAAGCCAGACCGTGCTTGCCATGGCCTTTACTGGTTTGACGATAAGCATTTCGAACTCCAGGTTTGTCGAATGCCGGGAACCGCTTGAAGTCGGCAGGATCAAAACCATCGTATTGCCAATGATAAAAATTGGCTTGTATACCACTTGGAAACCGTACTACATTTGGATACAGTGCGGTCACATCCGGCAATGACAGCAGGTTAGCAATTTTCTTCTGTTCGACTCTATAGGCAAGGTTATACCCTAGCAAGTCTTGTTTGAGCGGATGCCAGTTAATCTGGCTAGGGTTTATAAGAAGCTGTTGTCCAGAAGTTCTCTTTACCAATGTACTCCATCGTCGAGGGTAATCGAGACTGTCAATTCCTTTTTTGTCGCAGATCTGAATCGAAACACTTTGTGCCGAAAATATACCTTTCCGTGCCTCATTACTCAGACGAAGAGTAACAGATTTAATGTTTTCCCCAATATCGGCGACAACAAAAACATCACGCCAATCAAATGCCGTCGGCAAATGTTGTGCTCGTCGGATTGTTGATCCATTGACATCCTTGTACTCAAGTACTAGTTTCGCTTTCCGGTATTTTTTATCCCCCGGAACAAGCCCCGTCCCTTTTACCCGTGCTCGCGCAACAATCAAGCTAGCAGACTTAACAGGCACACGGATTGTTCTGGATATCCCGCCTCCGAATCCGAATAAACCCGCCGGTTTAATATCTACTACTTTTACGCCATTCGCTTCCTTGCGAATATTTACGCCGATACGACCGCTCCAATGTTCTAGATCTCCAAATCCTGTAGCAGGAACTAATTCTTTACAACCGCTCTGAGCAGAAACAGCCCAAACCGAGCAAGCAAAAAACACCGATAGACGGAGATTTATCCCCATTTTCACGCTTCAGAAACTGTTCGAAGGTAAGCCTCTTTTGTGAGACGCGCAACCTCTTTCCACGAATATTCTCCTTGTGCCAGTGCCTGTGAATTTTTGCCGAATTCAATACTCATCGACTCATCGGCTACAAGTTTCGCAATCGCATCGGCTAACGCTGCTGCATTACTAGGTGGAACCAGTAAACCGTTATAACCATGCCGTACCATCTCGCTTACACTGCCTACATCTGACGCTATAACTGGCCGTCCGTAGCCTAGCGCCATCGCCGCTACACCACTTTGAGTGGCATCAATATAAGGCATGACAACAATATCAGCACGCAAAAACAGCTCTGCAGTCTCTGCATGCGGGATAAACCTTTCATGCAACTCAAATCGTGAATCGTTAACCAATTGATCGCGAAAGCGATCCCAATCACTTCCTTTGCCTGCAATCACTACTTTCACTTGGATACCACGATCGCTGACCAGGTTGACAGCGTCAATTAGGATGCCTAAGCCCTTATATGCCTCAACACGGCCAAAAAACAGCAGACAGCCTCGTTCCCTCATTGTATCGCTGGATTGTCCTGTTGGCAGCCCCAGCAAACCATGCGGGATTGAGTAGATACGATCTTCTAGAAACGGAGCAACGATCTTCGTTTCATTTTTGAGCTTTTCTCCATGAACTATCGCCGCCTTAGACAACTTACGTAGTTTCTGCAAAAATCGCTTGATATGTGGTTTTTTATTCACATCCGACCCAGAGTGTGGCACAGGGTCATGAATTGTCAATATCATTGGAAAACCCCTCAGACCCAGTAGCGCGAGGACAAGATCGTGATCACCTTTCTCCTGTACATGAATAATGTCGGGTTTGAATGAGCGTACTGAAGAGACCAACCTTACAACATTCGCTGCCCAGCGGGGGTCTTTAAATTTGTAATAGGGCAGTTCGAGAACTTCCATTCCATCTGGAAGGGTGTCCGGTTTAATACTACCGAGCTCAGCCTTTACGTTTGCTTTGCGCAAAATCAATAATACTTTGTTTTCTTGAGCAAGCGCACTAGCCAAATTCATTGCATATTCTGCAAAATGGAGAGAAATAATTACGATACGCATAAGATATTATCCTGATTTACTGATTCGTTTTTTTAACCGATCTACAATATCGCGATCTGCCTCGGTCAGTCCATAACGTGCGAGAATTAATCCATAAAGAACCAAGAATATTCCTGCCGCTATAATCGCTCCAATCACAGTTTGATCTTCAATCTCAAACCTTACAAGCCAAATGGATCCCATCAATAGGTAGGACAAAATGATTGGCCAGAGAATTCCTTGCCCAATCACCCATATTTTGTGCACAGTATGAACAATATAAAGACGGACAAGATTCGCGATTACTAATGCTGAAAACGTCGCTGCACCCGCACCACTCAAACCATAAACAGGTATCCATAAATAATTTAGCGCGATGTTGATGGCAAGAGCGATACCCAAGACTGGCAACTCTTTCCGGTAGGAGTTCGTCATCGACAACAAATAGCCGTTGGATGAGAAGAGAGCCACTACAAGTTGGGCGCTTGCCAAAAAGACAACTGCAAGACTGTCGATCTCATAGTCAGAACCGAAGATTCGCAGCAGATCCGGGCCCAAGGCAACAAACACGGAATAAATCGGAACAGATGCTATTGCCATCCATCGCATATGCTGCCGCATTGAAGCCTCCATTTCAACCCGCTTACCTTCTGCCGCCAGCCGTGTAATAAGGGGTGCAAGTTGTTGGCCAAAAGCATTGTTAAAAATCACGATTAACGGGACAGCAAGCTGAATAACCGCATAGCGTCCAACATCCACAGTTTGCCCAAGATATCCGAGCATAAGAATGTCAGTTTTCTGCAATAATAGCGCTACTGCCAGAGTGCCTGAGGTAAACAATGAATATTTCAAAAGTTTGATGAAATCTGAACGAATGGGATGCTTTGAAATTGTGCCGTTTAGAGAAAATACTTTGCGAGCGTGATAGACAAGGAAAGTCAAGGCTATTACAAATGAGAGAACTGTCGCCCATACCACTGACCAGAGACTGACGCTAAAATAAAAAAAAGCCAGTATCAGCAAGATCCTGGATAGTGGCTGTACCAAAGTATCCGCTACGACACGAACGCGAACCTGCATTACACCCCGAAAGGCTCCACCAAGCACCTGCATCAATGACATTGCGGGCAGCATCAAAACCAGGATCATGAGAATATCTGCGAAATTATCGTGCTTATACACATATCGCTGTAGCATCTCTCCGCCTCCCAGCCAAGTGATCGCAACAATAGAACCTGAAAGTAGACCGGTGGTCATTAACCCCCTTTTTAAAATGCCCAATACAAGTTCTGGTCGATCACGTCGCTCCGGAAGCCAACGGACTAATCCAAGATCGAGGCCTACTTTTGAGAATAAGTTAGCCAGCTGACATAAGTCACGCGCCAGTACAAA
>JAZGGE010000402.1:0-17741 GCA_036480195.1 Methylococcales bacterium | reverse complement strand
GGAATTGCCGTAAGCCTCAGTGGTTTGATCCTGGATTTCCCTGTTTTTGGTCAAGAGCGCTGGCTGATGCAAATTTCCCATGTCATCCATGTTATTTTCTCAATGCTCTTGATTATTGGTTCCTTAGGCCACATTTATATAGGGATCATTGGTACAGTAGGCGCCTTACAAGGAATGACGAATGGCCGAGTAGAGGTCGCCTGGGCCATCCAACACCACGATATCTGGTATAAAGAAGAACAAAATAGGGATAGTGCTTTGAAAACCCCGACAGAAAAAACGGAATCTACTCGGGAGTAGAATCGCACAATACCGTATAATCTAATAGAAATTTAAAAAAATCTGACTAGAGGTAGCATAAAAAAATGAACAAAATGATGAGTTTCGCGATCAGCCTTCTTATCGGCTCTTTGCTTATTTTGGCGGGAGTTTCCGATGCGGAAGCCAAACGTTTTGGTGGTGGGAGGTCATTCGGTGGCAAATCTTCCTATAGCTCGCCCTTCCGCCGCTCGGCCATACCAAAATCCCCCACACAACGAAAGGCTGCTTCTAAAAACCAGTCCATGCGCCAATCGATGTCTAAACGTGGAGGATTAATGGGAATGCTGGGTGGACTCGCATTAGGGGGCTTATTGGGCTCCTTGTTATTCGGTGGTGCTTTTGAGAATATGAACTTTTTCGATATTGCTATCTTAGGCTTGATTGCGTACATGATCTATAAGTTCTTCGGTCGTAAAAGGGAAATCACCTCAGCTTCGTACCATACTGGCGGATCTGCGTCTGATTCTCGTCAGGAACATGGCAGGGATCATGCGATGGAACGCCAAACGACGACAGCACCTGCGGCTGCAAACCGTCGTCCTGCCGCTAATTTTGATACCGATGTACTATTCAAAAAGGGAAGTCCAGTGCCTGAAGTTTCAAAGCATCAATTCAATGACTATAGTGAGCTTCCTGAGGATTTTGATGAGAATACCTTTCTTGATGGCGCAAAAGCTGCTTACAGGAGGCTTCAGGTTGCATGGGATTCTGGAGATCTTGCTGACATTCGAAGCCTTACCAGTGACAAGGTTTTTGCTGAACTCCAGGATCAGTCAAAAATCCAGAAAGGTATTAACGTAACCGATATTATAAAGGTTGATGCAGAATTGCTGCTGGTAAACGATACTGGAACCCAGAAAGAAGCGTCTGTACTTATTGATGCGATTCTGCGTGAATCCCCTGATGCGCGTCCCGAGCAGGTTCGCGAAATTTGGCATTTTATACGCTCAAATAACAGCCAAAAACCGACGTGGTTCCTGGATGGTATTCAACAAATGGAAGACTAGGAGTTTTGCGCCCTTACACATTATTACCCACACAAGGGATCCGAATGCAATTAGACAACGAAATAAGAATCCATGTAGAAACTGCTTACATTGAAGCTCAATCGAAACCCGAGAATGAGCAATATGTCTTCAGGTATACAATCACTATACATAACGCGGGAAACTTGCCTGCAAAGTTATTAAACCGCCACTGGGTTATAACCGATGCGAATGGCAAAACCGAAGAAGTCCGTGGTGAAGGTGTTGTGGGTGAGCAACCCTATCTTCAGCCTGGCGACTCCTTCCGGTATACCAGTGGTTCAATAATACAAACACCGCTTGGGAGCATGGAGGGAGAATATGAAATGGTGGATGATGGCGGCAATCACTTTTTGGCGCAAATACCGTTGTTTTCACTGGCTGTTCCTAGTAAGTTGCACTAGAAATCCGTTACTGGTTAATATCAGGGATTCTGGCTTTAGCCCCGATATCGCGGCTAAAGCCGCTCCAACAAGGGGGTATCTACGAATTTCACAAGATCAGATGTTCTTAAGTTCTTTCGACCCGGAGCTATCTTTACTTTATTTTACGTAAAGTCCAGTCAAGCCCTGTCCACGGCAATACGCGCTTAAGCCCCGCGAATAAATATGTCGGAAACGTGACGTAATAGCGGATTTTAGGTTTAGGTGCTTCAAGGGCATGGATTACTTTTTTTAATACCGCTTCAGACGGTAAGGTAAATGGAGCAACTGGCCCTTTTTTGGTCAGACGTTGTTCCATGGCCCGGTAAGTTTCCCGGTGGACGCTGTGTTCAGGATTTATATTCTGTTGATATTTCAGAAAAGCGTTTTCCCGAAACCTGCTGAGAATAGAGCCTGGTTCAATCAACACCACATGGATGTTTGTACCGTGAAGTTCCAAGCGTAAAGTGTCAGCTAAACCTTCTAAAGCGAATTTACTGGCATTGTATGCCCCTCGGTAGGTCATCGCAACAAAACCAAGAACTGAGCTATTGTAAAGGATCCGGCCATGCCCTTGATCTCGCATCAATGGAATAATCAGATTGGTTAATTCATGTGTGCCGAACAAGTTAGTTTCGAACTGCTGCCGCAACACCTCACGGCTTAAATCCTCGACCGCACCGGGTTGACCATAAGCGCCATTATTAAACACCGCGTCCAACCGGCCATCAGTTAATTTAATCACTTGATGCACTGCTTTTTGAATGCTTGCGCTGTCGGCTAAATCAAGCTCAATCGTTTCCAAGCCTTTGGACTGAAGCTCTTCGACGTCGCGAGGTTTTCGCGCCGAAGCAATAACGCGATAACCTCTTTCTTTAAGGCCTAAAGCTGTTGTTCGACCAATTCCGCTGGAGCAACCGGTAATAAGTATTGTTCGGGTAATATTTGGTTTCATCTCTTAACAATGCTACTACCATACTCACTATTATGGCAAGGTCATCTCTAGGGCAAACGCACACATATTTATTCCTGGTTTTACCCAATTTGAACTGTCCGGATTGACTGCTTCGATCAGTCGGCGTTAGTTTTTTCTACTGATGTATGGCTATAGAATGTTGTTGCATTTGATGCCATTTGCTTTTAAAGACATTGACAATACTACCTATGCAGTGTAATCTATGGATTACAAATCTGTAGACAATTTCGTCTCGCGGGGAGCCGGTTATTCATTTAGCTCCCTTACTAGTTTAACCCCAATAATAGCAAGGGGTGGAGAGTTATGACAAAAGACAATCTAACTATAGTGAAACATTTTCTTTTAATCGTATTTTTACTTATAAGCGGAGTCCTATCTGCGGCGTCAACGGATCCGTTGAGTGGAGAAGAATCATCTGCTGCGATAGACGTCGTGGTAGAACAACAGCCTGTCGAACGTATTGCTCGACGTGCTCTCGATGATGCAGGGAATGGCGAAGAGATTTTATTGATAGAAAGGCATATATCGGAAAAAGGGAGCCCGGAGAGCTTAAAGAGGCTGTCGGATGTATACACTTATAATTATCAAACCAATCAGTTGGTTCGTTATGTGGTGAATCATAATTCCAATGAAATTGAATCGGTTACCAGAACACAGGGTGACCAGTTGCCATTAACTGAAGCTGAAATTCAACGGGTAATCGACATCGTATTTAATGATCCTGAAGAATTGGGTTTGTTAAACCAACAATATCAACAAATAACCGGTGAGACTCTTGTCAGTGCCGATCAGCTTGAAATTAAGGCTTTCACGTTCCTTGCTGCCAGTCTTCCAGGTCAATTGAATGAAGCGTCGAAGCAGTGTGGGATACATCGCTGCGCTCAATTATTGCTTTATACCGCAGACCGAGTCGTTTTTGAAGTCAGTCCGATTGTCGATTTATCTGAAAAACGTGTGACTCAAAATGTCGGTTTCTAATTTAATCATCTCGGCTTCCGGTAGGTGGAAATTAAGAAAATGAAAAATAGTAATTTACCCCTCATTTCAACCTTTGTTCTCCTTTCTGCACTTTATTGGAACCCTCTTCATGCTCGTCCTGGAAGCAGTGGTTGTACATCCGGCCAGGAAGTTCATAAAACATTCTCATCGGGTGCTGCCTGGGATATGTGCTGGGAAGAGAGGGCTGCAGAAGGTGTTGTTTTCACTGATATTTACTACAAGGCACCTGGAGGAACGAGTATCCGCGTCCTGGGAGAAGCGGCGCTTTCTCAGATTCAGACTGACTATGATGACGGTGCAGCAGTCCAATATCATGTAAGCCAGGCGGGATTGGGTGGTGATAGTTTGCAAGCTTTGACAAGCCAAGATTGTTCCGGGGGCCAATTGTCTCAAAGTGGTGGGCGTAACATACTTTGTCAACATACTAAACCTTATGGCTTTGTTTACAAGGAAAGTGATACCAACCAACGACAGGGCGAACTGCTTGAGCTGTTCAGCGTTTCAAAGGTTAACAATTTGACTTATGTCGTCAGATGGCGATTTTATGAGAGTGGAATTATCGAGCCAGCTACTGGATTGAGTGGGACTTTAACTAGAATGGGAGCGGATAGTCGTTATGGTTGGCCGATAACTCGTGGAGGGAATGTTGCTGTTGGTTTTACAGATAACTATTTTTGGCGTATGGATTTTGATATAGGCACTGATAACAGTAATGATATTGTTGAGGAAATGACCAGTGTTCCATCCGCCGATCGTCTAAAAAAAACCAGCCAGATTTCTAGTATTTCTACTGAGACGGCACGCCGATTTGACGCTGAGAATAAACGGGGTTGGCGAATTCGGGATGCCTCCACCCTCAATGGTTCAGGCAGTCCTATCTCGTATGAATTGATCTTGCTTAACTACGGACACCAGAGTTATGGGAACAACAATGAAGCATGGTTGCAGAACGATTTTTTCGTCACACGTTACGATGCGTGCGAAAAGTTTGCAGTGGAAAATAGTACGCAAAGCGGTTGTGATTCATCGCTCGATCAGTTCACAAACAATCAGGGGCTTACTGGAGAAGATGTTGTACTTTGGTATCGGCTGAGTTATCACCATCTTCCAAGAGATGAAGATGACAATAGGTTAGAGGTGCGATGGAATGGATTCACTTTGTTACCTCGTGATTGGTCGTCTACTAATCCGTTGTAACGATACAACTAACTTTTCTCGTAAATTTGATGATTTAGGAAAGATCAACACCTGATGGGTTTATATAGCATGAAAAATATAATGAAAATTTTAATAAGGTTTTTCTTCCTTGCCTTTGTCGGAAATTTTGCGCAAGCCGCTGAAAATTGTGATGACACGTATTACGTCGATGTAACTTTACAAAACGGATCGAGATGGGATATGTGTTGGGAGCATCGTAGTCGTGAAGGGATTGTCTTTCATCACATCTATTACACACCCAAAAATGGAGGACGCAAGATGATTTTGAATCAGGCGTCAGTGGCTCAGATTCACGTGCCTTATGATGATAATGGCGCACGGTATCATGATGTATCTGATTACGGTATTGGTGGAAGCTTTTTGTATAATCTAAAGCAATCTGAATGCCCTGGTGGACAGTTGTTGACGCATTCCTCCAAAAAAGTTATCTGCCGTCAGATAGAAAATAGACCTTTTGCATACCGTCATGGTACTGGAGGCTCTAAAGGTCAAGCCTTAAGCCTGTTTAGTGTTTCTCATGTAGGCGCATACAATTATATTCCACAATGGCGCTTTTTTGATGACGGTAAAATTGAGCCATGGATGGGAGCTACGGGTGCTTTACAGCGATTTGGCAGCAATAACGTTGCTAACCGGGGATGGAAAATGGGGGATGGCCGGATCGGGCTTGCTCATTTGCACAATTTCTATTGGCGGCTGGATTTTGATCTAGGCGGTACGTCCAATGATGATTTCGTCGAGGAGATCAATTTTATTCGATCTTCAGGAAAACGCGAACGAACAACTACTAAATTCTCAGATGAAACTGCACGGGAAGTCAATCCTACTACGATGCGTTCATGGCGCATTGTCGATGGGAACATCGAAAATAGTAAGGGCCATGCTGCATCCTACGAGATATTGTTGAATGAGACTGGTTTCAAAGACAAAGGTCCTTCCTCTGAAGCCTTTACTCATAACGATTTTTTTGTTACAAAACAACGTGCCTGCGAAATTTTCGCATCCCATAATCCAACCACCGGTGGATGTGGCAAAAATCTGGATCAATTCGTTAATGGAGAAAGCATTAATAATCAGGATATCGTAGTTTGGGCTGGTGTCACTTTTTATCACATGCCCCGTTCAGAAGATGCACCTCACATGGATGCACATTGGAATCATTTCCAGGTTGTACCTAGAGACTGGCATGGAGTAAATCCCCTGAGTGGTGGCGCTACGAATACTGCACCTCAAATCACCCAACCGATTAGCCAAAATAGCCGTGAAGGTGACAGTATTCAGTTGACAATTCAAGCAAGTGATGCTGATGAGGATAGCCTCACTTATAGTGCTAGTGGGCTGCCTACTGGTTTGAGTATTAACAGTAATTCGGGATTGATCTCTGGGGTTTTGGCCAGCGGCAGTGTTGGAACTTACAATGTTAGCGTTAGCGTGAGTGATGGTCAGGCAAGTGACGGCGCTACGATTTCTTGGATTGTAACGGCAGTGGCTAGCAATCAGCCACCTGAAGTAATGTCGGTAGTCGACCAGAGCAATCAAGAAGGGGATACGCCTAATTTAGGTATTGACGCGACTGATCCTGATGGTGATGTTTTGAGCTACAGTGCCAGTGGCTTGCCCGGAGGGTTGAGTATCGATGGCTCTAGTGGACTGATATCTGGTACGTTGAGTAATAGCAGTGCTGGGACTCATAGTGTGACTGTTACTGTTAGTGATGGACAAGTCAGTCGCAACACAAGTTTTGATTGGGTCATTACCGTTGTCCCTGTTAATAATCCACCACAAATTACAAATCCCGGCGATCAGAATAACCAAGTAGGGGAAATAGCAAATATTTCTATCGAGGCAAGTGATCCGGATGGAGATTCTTTGAGTTTTAGTGCTATCGGATTACCAGCGGGCATAAATATTGAAACTACAACCGGGAAAATTATAGGAGCTATTACTAACAGTGCTGTCGGAAACCATAGTGTTACCGTCAGTGTTTTCGATGGGCGGTTTAGTAGAGATACAACTTTTAGCTGGGGAATTGCCGCAGTGTCTGCCAATCAACCTCCGCAGGTAACTAACCTAGGTAATCAGAATAACCATCCAGGTGAGAGCGTTAACCTTAATGTGCAGGCGAGTGATCCCGACGGAGATGAGTTGACGTATACTGCTAGGAGTTTACCAAGTGGATTGAGTATTAGCAGCAGCACGGGCGTGATTTTCGGAACACTAGCCACCGATAGTACGGGTAACTACAATGTAACGGTTAGCGCCAGTGATGGCCAGGCTACCGGTACTGCATCCTTCGATTGGACAGTAACCGAAATAAGTGCTGGGCCGGTATTCAGTGATAATTTCGAGACTGATCATGGCTGGCAGGTCAACCCCAGTGATAGTGATTCTGCGGCAACGGGAAAATGGGAACGAGCCATTCCCGAAGCGACAGATTACAATGGAACAGCTCTGCAATTAGGTGATCCAGTTAGTGGGCAGTTTAATTTGGTAACCGGGCACAGGGCCGGTGGCAATATAGGGGCTGACGATATTGACTCCGGTACAACCTCTATGCAATCTCCTGCGATTTCGTTATTGGCTGATACCCGCTACGAATTAACCTTATCATACTATTTTGCCCATTTATGGAATGCTACGGACGTGGACTTTTTGCGGATAACTGTCAATGGTAGCGGTGGTCAAAGTCAAGTCATTCTGGAGCAACGTGGGAATGGCGCGACTAAAGCAGCGAGCTGGCAGAGTCTTTCTGTTGACATAAGCGATTTTTCGGGCGATACGATACACCTTCTTGTGGAAGCAGCTGACGCTGGTGGTGGGAGTTTGGTTGAAGCAGCCATTGATGATGTAGTGATAACTGGCTCACAAGGAGGTGGTGGTTCACAAGGTAGTAATCAGTCGATTTCGAGTCAAGTGGCAACCAGTTCAGATGATGCCGAAGAGAAAGATACTTCAGGTAACGTGACCACCACGAATGGCGATCTCGACTTGACCGCGAGTCAAGGTGATACGCAAACAACGGGTATACGGTTTCTTCCTGACATCCCAGCGGGCGTAACTATCGTAAATGCCTATATCCAATTCACGGCAGATGAAGCTCGGTCATCAGCTACTTCGCTAATAATTAAAGGCCAAAGTAGCGGCAATGCTCTGACCTTTACCTCAGCTAATGGGGATATTTCAGGTAGGGCAACCACGGGAAATTCAGTAAACTGGAATTCAGTACCCTCGTGGAGCAACATCGGTGATGCGGGATCTGCTCAGCGAACGCCTGATCTGAGTTCAATCATTCAGGAAATCATAGATGATCCGAACTGGTCCGGTGGTAATGGTCTTGCGATCATAATCACGGGATCCGGCAAGAGACCAGCGGAAACCTATGACGCTGATCCAACAAAGGCCGCTGTGCTTCATGTGGAGTATAGCACCGGGTCATCAGGGGGTAATCAAAACCCAATCGCGGTTAATGACAATGCGACAGTGCAACAAGATGCGGTGGTGAATGGCAATGTATTGGATGGTTCGCTGAGTGGTGGAACGGCCGATAGCGATCGGAATGGAGATTCGATCCAGGTGGATAGCAACACAATGCCAAGCAACGGAACGTTAACCACAGGAGTGACGTCAAATGGTCTGTTCACCTACGCACCGAACACCGGTTACACCGGATCTGATTCCTTTGACTACACTATCTCTGATGGCCAGGGTGGGACAGCAATGGCAACGGTGAGTGTCCAGGTTATGGCAGGCGGAATTCAGTTGATTTCAAGTCAGGTAGCAAGCAGTTCGGATGATGCCGAAGAGAAAGATACTTCGGGTAATGTGACTACCACAAATAGCGATCTCGACTTGACCGCAAGTCAAGGTGACACACAAACAACGGGTATACGATTTCTTCTTGACGTCCCGCCGAGTGCGATCATCGTAAATGCCTATATCCAGTTCACGGCAGATGAGACTCGATCTGTAGCAACGTCGCTGACCATTAAAGGCGAGAGCAGTAGTAACGCGCCTACCTTTATCTCAGCTAACAGGAATATTTCAGCTAGGGCGACCACCGGGAGTTCCGTAGTCTGGAGTTCAGTACCTTCGTGGGATAATATTGGTGATGCGGGGTCCGCCCAGCGAACGCCCGATCTGAGTGCAATTATCCAGGAGATCGTAAATGGCTCGGGTTGGTCGAGTGGCAACGGTGTTGCAATTATTATTACGGGTACCGGCAAGCGACCAGCTGAGACTTATGATGCTGACCCAGCGAAAGCAGCTGTACTCCGTGTGGAATATCAAACATAGTGGATCGAGAGAAAAAAGAGTTCCGATGGTACGGTAATTATCCAGATACATTTCTCGGTGCCACGTTGATCCGAAAATCGATGGAGTTGGCTCGTGGAGTTTTAAAAATAGCGTAGAGGTGTATTACGACCCCGCTCCTGGCGGGGTAGCCTCAACGTTGGTGTTTCCAGGAGATTCTCTTTACCCCCAAATATGTCCATCGTGAATCAGACACAGAGAACAGTCCTTTCGCGTTCAAGAATGCCCGTTTTGAGCGGGTAGATTTTCGTGAAGGGCTAGGCGTAGAACTGCAGGAAGAGTCATCTCATTCAAGGTTCTACAACACGACGCCCTTTGCTAAAAGATACGCGCTGTAAGCGGGTATTCTTGGGCGCGAGAGGTATAACAAGCTATAGGATTTCAGCATTCTAATATACATCCCTTTGATAACGTTTTGCTACTCTTAGTGACTCCAGATAGACCTCCGCTTGGTCTGGACTTTTCCCGCCTTCTTTGGCGATAATATCAAGCAATGCTTGGTTTACATCCTTCGCCATGCGTTCTGCATCCCCGCAAACATAAAAGTAAGCGCCTTCTTCTAGCCATTGATAGGTTTCCCTAGAGTTTTCCATCAAAAGGGTCTGTACATAGATTTTATTGGCTTGATCTCTGGAAAAGGCCAGATCCAGTTTGGTTAAAACGCCATCAGTCAGCATCTGATCCCAATCAGATGCATAGAGATAATCGGATTTACGATGTTGATCCCCGAAATAAAGCCAATTTTTCCCCTTGGCACCGGTTGCTTGGCGTTCTTCGAGAAAAGCCCGGAATGGAGCCAAGCCAGTGCCTGGGCCGACCATAATAATAGGTACGTCACTATTTTCAGGCATGCGAAAGTTTTTGTTTTGTTGTACGTAGACTGACAGGGTTTCACCGATATCAACCCGGCCAGCCAGGAAAGTGGAGCAGACGCCTTCCCGATCACGATCAAAGCTATGGTATCGAACAGCTCCGACCAAAAGGTGTACTTGATTTTTATGAGCTTCGAGACTGGAAGCAATCGAATAGAGTCGTGCTGGCATTTTTCGTAGAATGCTAATTAAATCTACTGGATCTATTTCGCCTGGTGGATAGTCTTCAACTAGATCTAAAAGCTGGCGTCCCCAGAGATAATCCTTAAATTCTTCTTTATGGTTATCATCCAGCAGGGTTTTCAGATCGGTATTGTCCATCAGTTTAGCGTATTTCTCCATTAGCACACGACTTAGTGCTGTCATATCCAGCCGGTTCATAAATGCTTCCCGCAGTGATAAACTCTCTTTGGCGACCGTAATCGATTGCCCTCCGTCCATTTTAAGTGCGGCTAGCAATTCATCAACATAGGTTGGATTGTTTTGTGGATAAACACCTAAAGCATCTCCAGGATTATAGCTAAGACCAGAGTTGCCAAGATCTATTTCGATATGGCGGGTTTCTTTTGCAGAGCCCTCCCCGTTGAGATTGGTATTGACTATTATGGATGCTGGGTAAGGGTTGGTCTTGCTGAATTGTTTTTTACCTTGGGTCGGAAACTCCACGACAGTGTTGCCAGATTTAGGCGCTGAGGCCCCCTTTTCCTCACTAATTTTTTGGTAGCTCGCGAGTACTTCGCCAACCCACTCTTCTCCCTGCTCCTCAAAATCTATATCGGCATCAATACGCTCCATAAGGCGTGTTGCTCCTAACTTTTCCAAAAATCCATCGAAATCCTTTCCAGTTTGGCAAAACTTTTCGTAGCTGGTATCACCTAAGGCGAATACGGCAAACTTCAAATTTTCCAGACGCGGTGCTTCGTCCTTACTAAGGTAGTCATGGAAGGCATGGGCGGCATCCGGTGGATCGCCTTCTCCATGGGTACTTACCACAATAAATAGTAGGCTTTCCTGCTGGATATTGGCTGGTTCGTAATCGATCATGTCCATAAGGTTCACGTTAAACCCTCGGGTTACGGCGGCTTCTTTTAGTCGATTTGACAATCCTTCTCCATTGCCGGTCTGAGAACCATAAACGATGGTCATTAAGGGCAAAGTTGAACTTTCGATCACGGATTGCGACCCTAAAGTTGTCTGTCCCTGCTGGCCACTTAATGCTGCGAAATAACCGCTCAACCAAGCTGCCTGCATAGGCGAGAGTGAAGAATCTACAAGGGATTCCAAAAAACCAGTTTGTTGCATCGATAAAGGACTCGCGGATTGCCCAGTCAAGTTCGTATTCGTTCGATTTTGAGAGATCATCGTATCTTCAGAAGTTGACAAACCTTCGACTTCAACCTCAATGTGTTTAGCTAAGGGCATACCTGTTCCTGCCGTGTCTCCTTCCATTAATGCGCTTGATGCTGGGCCATAAGCCATAAAGATCATGCCGGGTGAGGAATCAACACCTTTTCGTTCTTTGCAACTAACGTTAACTTCCTCACCTGTTAGTGAGCGCAACCGTACGTGATCACCCTTGATAACACCAAGCTTGGCCATGTCGTCAGTGTGTATCTCTACGGTTGTTGTTTCAGCTTGATAGGCATCTTTCAATTTGCCGGTGTTGAGTGAAGTACCTTGTTTGGTGGTTCGTACAGGTACCAAAGTCATGATTATGGCCATCTCTTTCTCCGTAGTGATGAAAAAGTCATCAATATTAATGCTCTATGATTTTGTTGGCGGGAATTCTATTTTTTCTTATTGTGTCTCAAAATTGTACCATTATCCCTGTCTTGGGGTGGAATTCACATAAATAGTGTGATGATAGTTTGATTGCTAGTGATTATTGATAAAGCGTTTGACCGATTTGTCGATAAATCTATTGTTACTAGGTTTTGCTTACCAACGTGTCTCCCAAATAGTTTATGAACATTCGCCGTTTTTCATTTTTTATTACTCTTTTTATTGTTGCTACTTCGATTTCAGCGCGGGTGTATCAGGCGCCTCTTTATCAATCTGAATGGACAGCCAGTAGCGGCAAAACCCAATGTCAACTCAGGCATGAAATACCTCGATATGGGAACGCTTTATTCGAATTGGCAGCGGGAGAACAGTTGACATTGAGCTTGGCTATAGAACGAACCGAACCTAATTTTGTTGATGCCCGAATTTCTGATTTTCCTTCGAAATGGATGCATAGTAGTGGTGAAAATCGTTTTTTCCCCGTGCAAATTGAAACCAATCTAGGTAAACACAAAAAGTTAATTGTGCGAGGGGATGCTGCTGAAACGATGTTAACTGCTATGGTTGAAGGTCGGATTCCTACGTTCTCCTATTCATGGACAAGTAGCTCAGAAACAAGCATTTCGCTCTCGTCTGTTAACTTTTTTCAGCCCTATGATAAATTCGCGGTCTGTCGACAACAACTTTTGCCGTTCAGCCAAAAAGATATCCAGGATAAAGTGATATTTTTTGACAATAAGAGCAAGGTTATCAATAGTGTTTCGAAGCAAACTCTTGATTTAATTGGAAGCTACCTAAGTGCTTTAGGAGAGAAGGATGTTGTGGTGGGGAGTGAGGCAGCAAAATTTGGTGGAAAAACGGATAAAAAATGGTTTGACAAACGGTTCCAAGTGGTAAAAGCTGAACTAGCCAAGAGAGGAGTCAATGCAAAACGGATCAAACTCCAATATCAATTAAGTAGAAATCAAGGCAGTCAGAATATTCATCTGCATCTCTATGGACCTGAAACTAGCCGCTATTTCGGATATCACAGGAAACAAATTAGTGTTGGACCGAAAAGCAAATTTAGATTGAACAAATTGGCTCAGTATCTTATCCAGCATTTTTCCCAAGGCAAAATTGTTATAAGCGCCCATACGGACAATGTTGGCAAACGTCAGGCGAACAAAAAGAAATCACGGAGAAGGGCGGCCTACATTCGAGACTATTTAAAAAATAAAGGTGTTTCTTCGGATAGAATGACTATTAAGGCCTACGGGGAAAGTAAGCCAAGGTATAGTAACCGGGGTAGGGAGGGGCAAGCTAGAAACCGCCGATCCTATATCGAATTGATTACTTAAAATTTCTTTATCTCAGGTATTCTGAGAACTTTTAGAAAAGTTTGCCGCTAAGAAACACATTTCGTTTAGGTAGTTATTAAATGAAAAACAGATTGAAGCTCTGTTTTGACTTAACTGGTGTCATTATTTATTCTGTGTTCTTATAAAAATATATAAATAACAATTAATTAACAATTTAATATGGATCTCTTTGTAAAGATCGGCACGGAGGGTGCCTTATCCTGAGTGAGACAATAGATTTCTCGTTAACCAACACCGAAGACTACTTCTTCGTTATAAACAATAAACGCAGGAGATATGAAATGACTACACTATCAATAAGAGATTTGGCGACAGACACTGAAATGGATCACGATGCTATGGTGGAAGTTCGCGGCGGAGAGGCTGAATTATGGGCCGGTTTTCTCGGTGCCTTTAATCACCTGTCACCACAGTTATACAACAAAGTAACGCCCATCGCTGGCGGCGCGGAAATCCCAACGATGCAGAACAATCTGTTGAATCAGGCAGATTACACGAATGCTGCCAATGGCAACGGATTTCAGTTTATCAGCAACAACAAGTTTGGTGATCAGTATAACTCTAATTCAGTTGCCGGTCTGCTGAGCCCTTTTGTCGGGTAAGCAGGTTAGGTAATTTAAAGAAGCGGAGGTCATTTTGGTCTCCGTTTTTTTTTGAATGGAATTTTGGTGATCGGGATATTCATTATTTTATTCAATTGTTTAAGCCATAGTAGACTTTAAAACTTGAGAAAATATGTTGTTGCATCTGCTATAAATCTAAGCTGTAGGCGCATCATTCATGATGGAAAATATTCGTAACAATAGTTGAGACATGTTACTATTCCCAAGTTAAATAGTTTGCAAATGTCTTCATAAGCTTGGGCCCTTAGCTCAGTTGGTTAGAGCAGGGGACTCATAATCCCTTTGTCGTAGGTTCGAGTCCTACAGGGCCCACCAAATAAGACAGAGTCTTACATTATCATGCTAGGCTTCTTTAATATCCTGAAAGTATCGAGGGACGCTGCTAGGATAAATTGGGGCAGTAAAATCACAACAATTATTTAGCCTGTCCAAAAGGCTTGTTGTTATGAAAATAGACCAATTTTTCCTCTGATTGTCCAATACCTACTGTTGTTGACGGAATTAGTTAATGTGGAGCAGGGTAGTGGTAATGTAGTGGGTTTCACTACCGCGTTGGAATCCATGTCGCTAGCACGAGTAGAAGTGCAAATAAAGCGAGAACCCAACGGATATCACTTTTTACAATTTGAACCCAGCCGTAGCTTTTTGAGTACAATATTTTGCTCAGTCCATCTGACGATTGTAATCGGTGATATTTCAACCCTGTCATTGTAGCCAGTTGCTTAAGTTTGAGTTCGTGCAAAGATGATAGATAAAGGGGGGTTTTATCCGGATTTATTTCTCTGTGGGACGGTTCTGTCGACAAGGCATGAGAGCCTGTTGCAGAAAGCGTATTACCCATCTCATCTGCACTCCAATAACCTATAACAGTGTTATTATCCAAATCAAGCTTTGGCAACGGCGAGGGTGTCAAACTACCAACACCAATGATGAGTCCTGCAACTTTTCCCAGATATTTATCTAGGGAAGGGGAATGAAGTTCCTTCACTGTCTGCTCTCCGTCCGTGAAAAAAGCCAACCGAGTGTTTTCACCCAATCGAATAGTGTCTTTTATGCCCCGGTAAAGGCCCCGGGCGATACTACTATCACCCGCCCAGGCCATACGCCAATCGATGTGCGATATTACATTGTCGATGATTCCAAAATGGTCGCAAATCTCAAGGAGCTCAAATAGAAGGTGTACACCTCTACTAGAAAATATCCCTAGCCCCAATTCAGAGCCGCATGGAAAATCCGGTAATGATTGCTGAATTGTGGCCATGGCAAAAGAGAGGCGATCCGGAGGCATTCCTGATCGATAATAGTCCCGAGCATTCATACTCTGGGTAACATCGATGATGAGGAGATAACGGTGGACGTTTGTTTTAAGGGGTAATGTCGGTTTTAGTAATGTTATCGCTAAAACAATCGCGACCAGCAACAATAACTAGAACTGGCTTCCCCGGCAAATAAACTTTTCGCGTTCAAAAACACCCATATTCGGCTCTTTAGGAGGTTTTACAACTTCACCAGATTGAAATGTTGGATCTCAAGGTCCCCCGTTTGGTCGGCCTGGGAGAACTGCGTGAACACTACTTTTACGACCCTGCCAGTCTGCTTTTTCGACTTCTTGGGGAGGGGGGTGAATGCGCAATGCATATTCAAGGTTGTAGCGGGCGGATCGATTCTGACTATTTAACGCCAATACTTCACGGTAGCTTTGTTCTGCGAGCTCAACCCTGAATAGGATCTCTTTATAAGCCCAAACACCTTTATCATTCCATTGTCTGGCTCCTTCCTTTAAATAAACAGTACCCATGTTGTAAAGGGCATTCTCACGGATCTTCGGATCGCTCCCTCCACTGATCTCGCTATATAATCGCAAAGCTTCCTGGGTTTTCCCTTGTTTTTCCAAGTACCAGGCTTTGGCAAACAAAACTTCCTTAGGATAAGTTTCATTATCTGTAATGTTTTCCGGATGTTTGATAAGTTCATTCAACGTGGAAACTTTATACTGGGTATATCCTTCATAGACTGCCCAAACACATAGCAGAGCGAGGAACCCTATGACTATAAACGGTAGGTGTGGCGGGCGTTCCTTCTCTAGTTCCATACTTTGACCTCCATGGTTTTTAATCCTAAAAGAATCAGCACAATCACTAAGGCGATTGTGTAGAAGTATTGAGAAAGATCGACCCCCGGTGTTTTTTCAAAGTAACGTATTGGTTGGTTTTCCATTTGTTTGATGGTTTGAATTGCCTGTTTCAATGCAACAGGATTTTCCACTTCAAATGCCTGATAGAGCGTGTTTAGAGACTGGAAAAAGCGATGCAATGAATGCTCTGGCGAAGTTCGTTCGTTCGGATTTTTCGGCTTTGTTGCCAGACTGTTTGCATTTTGTGTTCGAAGATAAATCCAGTACAACGCAACATGGTTTTCACTAAACTGCTGACGTAGTAGTTCCTGGGTCTCCGGTTCGAGGATAGATGCACCGTCTGATACCAATAGAACAGCTCGAGATCCAGCAACCGTTTCAGTATAAAATAAATCCAGCGCACTCGACAGGGCTGGCGTTATATTGGTGACACCGTGACTGCCTGTTGTAGCATCCCGAATTGCAGCGGAAACAGCAGTGTGGTCTTTAGTTAATGGTAAGGTATAAACCGGCGACGTACTAAAGGAAAGCATTCCGAAAAGATCATCCTGGCCGCGGTTTACAAGCGTGTTTAATACCTCGCGCGCAATGGAATTCTTCGATTCGTTAGATTCACCTCCCAGATGGCTCCCAGCAAAATTAGTGTTCATGCTGGCACTACGTCCAGCAATAAAACAATATGGGCGCCGGTACCGATCCGTTCAACAATACTCTCATTAAACTTGGGGCCGGCAAGACCACTGATGATCAGGAATAAGGTAATCGTTCCCGTGGCCCGATTTAACCAATCGACAATCACTGAAAGTGTATCCTTTGGCAGAATGATAAAGGATGAATAACTCAGCTTTCTTTGATTAGCTCGTAATAAAGGTATCAATCCCAACACAGATAAAACTAAAACCCATGGAAAAGTGAAGGAAAAATTCACGATATCTTTTTTTCAATGCGACTAAGATCCTGGCAGAAGCTTTCCAGCCAGGTCAGAGGATATTCTCGACGATATTTTGCAGGATTTTTATCGAAAAAAACCCCTTGCGAGATTCTAAAAAAAGTACGGAGTCCATTCAGTGATTCGGCTAATACAGGAAAGTCCGGGTAATAATCATCTAATTGGTCGGCGAAAACTGTTGCTTCTACAGTTTGGTTAATTGCCCGATGAATAAGCTTCAAAGCGGATTCGTAAGCTTCAGGTTTCAATTTCCCTCGCGATAGTTTTTTTATCTCACGGAATGCTTTCGCAAAAGGACCGGCTCGCTTAGGCAAGAATGGAAGCCAATCATAAAACCAGGCCAGCCAGCTTAACAGTGCTACTATCCCAGTGCTGATCAACCCAAAATGAGTATTGACCGTTAGTAGCTCCGGCTTTATCGCAGGCACAACATTGAGCTCGTTATCCTTAATGTTATTGCGAATCAATGGAGCGATAGAGAAACTCCAGGCCGGTGTATCGAACTCGAAGTTCGCATTATTATTAAATCTAAGAGTTACTGGGGGTATGGTTAACCTAGTGGTTCTTTTTACACCTTTAAACAGTTGATAGGTTGCGATAATTGTATAGCGATTGTTATCGTCGGACAGCTTATTGTCTACATCAATATCTTTCACAGTAAGCCAACGGGTTCGGGGGCCAGGCTTCGGCAAATGTTCGATAGCCAGTGTATAGGGTTTTACTACGGCAATATCAATGCGGTGCTCAA
>JAZGGE010000401.1:0-4751 GCA_036480195.1 Methylococcales bacterium | reverse complement strand
AGTACACTTTCAAATGCAGCCTTCGCTCTTTCCATCTCTCCTGTTTCGAGAAATAGCATTCCTGCCAAATTTTCTGCCACAAGGTCTTCAGGATGTTTTACCTGCAATCGTTCAATCGCTGCCTTTGCTTTATTAAATTCCTTCGATTCTATATAGGCTGTTGCGATAGCCACCTCAGCTTCGACCAGCTGAGGATCCAGCTCAAGAGCTTTCTCCAATTCTTGAATGCCTTGCTCTCGATTACCCGCGGATAACCTTCCTACCCCCAAACGCATAAGGGAATCTGGAGAATCTGGCTGAACCTCGGCAATATGATTCAAGTGGACAAGCCCCCGGTCAGAATTTCCCAACGCAAATTCAGCCTTCGCCATCAATTTAAGCGAAAAAATGTCGTCGGGCATACTTTTCAGAAGCGGTTCCAAAGCCGTCTTGACCTCTTTATAGTTACGCATTCTATACTTAGCTAATGCGAACATTTGACTACCTTTTATTGAGTAAGGATTTGCCCGAAGAAACCGAGAAAGATAATGATCTGCTTGAGTCAGATTATCCTGCATCAGATATGAAACACCGAGCAGATAAAGCGTAGGGTAGTGCCTCCCGTATAGACTCAGCGATTTTTCTAAAGCAGCCTGAGCTTCAGGATACTTTTTTTGTGTAGAATAAAGCAACCCTTTGGCGTAGTGGGTCAGGTAATGACCCGATAATTTACCTCCCAACGTATCAATATCCGCTTGCGCGCCATCATAGTCTTCTCGCTGAATACGAACATAGGCCCGATTGAGGATATCATCCCAGCTATTCTTTCGGTATTCTATTGCCTTGCTATAACTATCCTCAGCCTTGCCAAGATCACCCATTTTGCTAAATAGCTTGGCCTGGTAACTCCAAATACTGGCTTCCTGCGGCGAAATCTTAAGTGCCTCTTCAAACAGAGACATGGCTTTATCGTTACTTTTTTCCGCACCCGCAACACGAGCCAATCCGAGCTTGGCCAGCGCAAATTGCGGATTTAGCTCTAAAGCCCGGTTATACTCCGCCTTTGCTTTCTCGGCTTTCCCCTTCCCCAACCATGCATCACCCCGATAAACAATGAGTAAGGCTTGATCTTCCATGTCAGGCACGTCGTCTGCGGTGATTTCGTCCAAAACCTCCTGAAACTTGCGCTGCAATAACAACGATTTCCCCAAGGGTTCGACAACTGCCTGTTTTGCTATGCCTAAATCCAGCGCTCGGCGCAACTCCTTTTCAGCTGCTGGGCCATTTCCAAGCTGAATGTTGACCAACCCAAGCAACCACCTCGCTTCAGCATTTTTCGAATTTTTTTGCAACGCGCTCTTGAGTTCAATTTCAGTTGCGCGCAGATCCCCTTGATCCCTGAATTCTTTAGCCCGTAATACATGTTCAGCATCCGTTAAATTGGAAAACAAATCACAACTTGCAATCGTTACTGAAAAAACGACAAACAACGCAATTAAAACTATATTGTATCCGTTCATTTTAGCTCGCATGCTTTACACCTTTTGTTCTGGGGACGTTTGAAAGATAGAGAAACATTCTGTGAAAATCCACGGATAACATAATATATATATTCATTCTCATTATCCACAAATACAACTTCGAGTAAGGACAGTGGACCCCACTAGCTCCTAAATTGATATCTGGATCCGTTGTCCGTAAATCCATGACGGCACAGAGCACAAGCTCTTGATCCCACAGCGGTTCTAAAAATGTCCGATTAACCGATAGATGAAATTAAGATTTTTTGATTCCGCTGTGAAACCAATATCTTGCACTCTGCATCTGCCTTGGACTCACGGATCCAGGCAATAGAAACTAGACCAACGAGTTATCGATATCACATAATGCGTCTAGATACGATGCAGAACTGATATGCACAGCACAAATGAAAGGAAAAGAAATTTCCGCTGGAGAAAACAGCAAGGATAAATGAGGAATCGCTACTAAAGCAAGGGGTTTTGGAAGGCTCTTCCTAACGACCGAATCAACGAAGGAAAAGAAAAACTGAGATGAACGGGCAAGAAAACATAGAGTAGAATGCGCGTCCAAGCATGAAATAGCGCCAAGCGCACTACTATTCCTTCGGGCACTACAACATACAACCACATGCCGACTGGACAGAAACGCCACTCAGCTTAGTGGAAACGAACAGGCGACCAACAATAACCGTCGCTCTTATGCGACAACCAACTGTTGCTGCTCCAACTGCATTAAATCAGAATAGGTACAATACGCATGTTGATCACTCTCAAACATATTCAGGAGACGATCAGAAGTTTTCTTGAACCCACCAAGAGCCTTTTCTGTACCCATAACCCAGTATGGATAGCGCGTCCCTTTGTGCTCGCATGCAGAACCCGCCGGCTCAATTCCCATTCCACACTTTTCCAAAACCCGTATCATGGATCGCTTACAAAGGAAAAGACCATGCCTGACGCCAACGTCCTTGCAATAAACTTTAGTGGCACGAATCAGTCCAAGCATAATTTCGGGGATCGCGTGGCGATGCTGATATTTATTGGCCGAAGACTTTTCATTGTTACTCACTCTATGGCCTTTAACAATAGACAATCGCGAAATCTCAGCAACACGCTCACCCACTTGCATTCCTGATCTATCGTTAATTTCTACAACCTGGCTTGCCGGTATATCCTTTACATCTGCAATAACCAAACGCAGGGCAGCAACCCAATGCCCTGTATACTTATCCTTTACGAGAAAATGAACCGACATATCATCGTATTCGTCTCTCTCCATTTCATCGCTAAACTTGTCTGGTGCCTCGAACCCCTTATCCAAACAGTACACTTGGTACCGCAATCTGTAGTGAACTTTCTTTGCTTCTTCCGTATCTGCAACTACAACCTGATAACGATGATCAAACATTTCTTCCCCAACCAAATAATTTTTGTTTTGGCATCACCCTGAAGCTTGCCGCCCTTAAACGCAGGATAGCATTACAAGTCACATGCCAATAATTAAATATACTTATTGATTAGGTTGTTACATCCCATTTGCAGGCTTACCAGGGTTTGCATCGCCCCCAAACCACCCCCAACCGTCTCCAGACAGCGACACCCACTTGTTTCTAATCCCTATCTCATTGTTTTCATATGATTCCCGCATGTCGCCGATTCACTACAACAGAGCCAAATACGTCCAATCATTGCGCACACACTATGCTTTTACGCTCTTCGCAGCCTGCTGAAAAAGATCGTACTGCTTTCGACCCAATCGGATAAGCTCTTTTCCAGTTTCTGCAACCAGATCAAAAATACCACGTTGCCGGGATAAAAAGTTTGCCGCATATACTAGCACCGCGATCAGAATCAAAATAGGCACACCCCCACCATCGAATATCCATATTAGCAACGGCGACGCCTGGATAATCAAGAATGCAGGAACCAAAAGCAAAGAACTGTAATACATCAAAACTAAAGTAGAAAAAAAGACTATAAATATGAGCTGAAAAAGCCGGATGAGTCCCAAAATAATATTATTTTCGTAAGGTTTCATTTTTCTTACACTGTGTCATTAAGATATACCTTTCGCGTTCAAGAATACCCGTTTTGAGTGGGTATATTTTCGTGAAGGGCTAGGCGTAGATACACAGGAAGAGTCATCTCTTTCAAGGTTTTACTACGACGTACTTCGCGCAAAGATGTGCGCTGAAAATAGGTATTCTTGGGCGCGAGAGGTATACACATTATAAAGCAATACATCCTAAAATTTCCTTCTTTACACTTAAATTTTATCCAGAACACCCCCCAACTCCGGCTTCACCGTGATAGAATTTTAACTATGGAAAGTACTTTTGCTGCGGAATCCCACCGAAAACTACAAACCCATTCTGTTTCCAGCCTCAACAAAGAGATAAAACAACTTTTCGCAGATCACCTTTCCAGCGTCAGAGTAGAAGGCGAAATATCCAATCTCGCCCGCCCCACTTCTGGACACATCTATTTCACCTTGAAAGATTCAAAAGCACAAGTGCGCTGTGCTATGTTTAAGGGGCAACAAAAACGGCTTTTATTCACCCCAAAAAACGGCGGCCAGATCATTGTCAAAGCACAAGTGAGCCTGTTTGAATCACGGGGGGACTACCAGCTGATCATAGACAGCATGGAAGAAAGCGGTGAAGGGGCTTTAAGACACGCTTTCGAGATTTTGAAAAACCGTTTATCCAATGAGGGCTTGTTTGATTCGTCCCATAAAAAGCCTATCCCCTCGCTTCCAAACCGTATTGGTATCATTACATCCACCACTGGCGCAGCCCTTCACGACATCCTGACAGTTCTGGGACGCCGCTTTCCAGCTATCCCTATTATCGTCTATCCAACAAGCGTTCAAGGAGCGACCGCACATATCGAAATCGCCAGAGCGATTAATGCTGCGGATGAACATGATGAATGTGACATTCTACTGCTAGCACGTGGAGGCGGTTCACTGGAGGATTTACGGGGCTTCAATGAAGAACTTGTTGCCAGAGCGATTTTTCGATGTACAATTCCAATAATCACTGGCATTGGACACGAAATTGATTTTACCATTGCTGACTTTGTCGCAGACTACCGGGCTCCTACACCCTCAGTTGCAGCTGAAACAGCAACGCCCGATCAGGCCGAATGGATTTCTCGTATAAAGATTATGGAAACGCGATTATCCCAACGTATCCTTGCGTATACAACTAAATATTTTCAGGAAATATCCTGGCTACAGCAGAGATTACA
>JAZGGE010000400.1:0-4325 GCA_036480195.1 Methylococcales bacterium | reverse complement strand
TTCGGCCATTCGATAAAACAGACAGCATCAGAATCAAAATAGTCGCGTATCCCAATCCATTCGAGCTCTTCGGGGTCGTTCAGACGGTAGAGATCAAAATGAATAACTAAGCACTTGGGCAAATTGTATTCCTCAACCAAGGTATAGGTTGGACTTTTCACTGTACCCGCGTAACCCAACCCTCGGAGAAACCCTCTCACCAAGGTCGTCTTGCCTGCACCAAGCGATCCATGTAAAAAAAACAAGCAGCGTTTACCGATAACTTTGCTCAGAGATGTTCCGAATGCAAGTGTATCGGCTTCATTGGCGAGGAATATTTTCATGGGTTAACCAGTCGCCGCAAGGGTGTAAAAAGATCACTCGGCAATAATCCTCGCTCCCCTTGCAATGATGCTTCGTCTGCTGCGGCACCATGCAACCAAGCACCCGTCTTAGCTGCATCTTCCAAGCTAAATCCCTGAGCGATCAAACCAGCAATTATACCAGTTAGAACATCTCCCATCCCGCCTGTCGCCATGCCGGGATTGCCAGTTGGATTAACCATAATAGGTGAACCTTCCATAGCAATTAACGTCCCTGATCCTTTTAGCAGACAAACGCCACCAAATTTATTTCTTAGCTCCATTATCGCTTTAAACCGATCACTTTGAACCTCACGAACGCTACATTCCAGCAATCTGGCTGCTTCGCCGGGATGGGGTGTTAGAACCCAGCGACTGCATTTTTGTGGAAATTCGGCCAGTAAGTTTAACGCATCAGCATCAATAACAAGTGGCGCAGCACCGCCTATTGCCGTTTCTAGTATTTCCTTTGCCCATGAGGATTGGCCTAATCCAGGCCCGATCGCTACAACACTAGCCTTTCCCAACAACCGCTTCACATCGGCTTTTGTTGTCACCCCATGACACATCAACTCAGGGCGACTTAGATTCGTAGCCGCTGCATGTTCGGGCCGTGTCGCAATGCTCACCAGCCCGGCACCAACCCTTGCAGCAGCTTCTCCAGCCAAACGGATCGCACCCGAATAGCCGAAGTCACCACCAATCACCAGGACGTGGCCAAAACTGCCTTTGTGGGAACACCGCTTACGTTGGGAGAACTTTATGTCTTCCTGACGAATCAGGATAGCCGACGGCTTTTGATGGGTAGAGGCGGAATCTGGCACGCTCAGCGAAGAATAGTGGATTTCGCCACAGTAGTCGGCTGCTTCACCGGTAAACAACCCTTGTTTCAAACCTATAAAGCTGATCGTTTTATCGGCCAGCACCGCTAGTCCCATGGGACAGCCGGTGTTAGCATGCAAACCTGAAGGTATATCCAACGCCAACACTTTGCCGCTAAAGTGATTTATCTCATGGATTACATCGGCATAGGAACCTGTCACTTGGCGATCCAGTCCCGTGCCCAACAAACCATCAACGACTATATCGCAGTCGGCTAAACAACCCGATGTAAATTCTTCCACGTTTCCACCTGCTCCAACAAAACTCTCTGCAGCTGTTAAAGCGTCGCCCTGTAGATGTTCCAACGGCGCGAGTCCAAAAAGCCGTACATCCATTGCCGAATCAAGAGCTTTTTTGGCGAGAACATAGCCATCGCCACCGTTATTCCCAGCACCGCACACAATACCCAGGTGGGAGCCTGTGGGCCAAGTTTTACGAATCAATTGATAAGCGGCTTCACCCGCATTAACCATAAGAACATATCCGGGCACACCGAGAGTATCGATGGCGTACCGATCCATCGCTCGAACTTGATCTGCCCGATAAAGGTGTTTAGGCAAATGCCCGGCAGCATCCGCTATACTGGTCATCGAATTCTCTCTACTTTATATATGACGTTTCCTTTGTATGCCAAAAACCATTACACCTGATCAAGCCCAGGATCTAGCCTCAAAAATAAAGCAGTGGGGCATCGATTTAGGTTTTCAGCAGATTGGTATTGCTGATATTGATCTTACCAAGGCAGAGAAGGATCTACAACGGTGGTTAAAGCAAGGTTACCATGGTGAGATGGAGTATATGTCTCGCCATGGCGAAAAGCGATACCGACCCGAACAACTGGTACCGGGAACATTGCGTGTTATTTCCGCCAGAATGGATTATTTTCCGGAAAATAAAAGTGCGGCAGTTGAGGTACTTGAAAATCCAGAACAAGCTTATCTATCCCGGTATGCTTTAGGCAGGGATTACCATAAACTGTTGCGAAAACGGTTGCAACAATTGGCTTTGATGATTGAAGAAGTCGTTGGTTCCTATGGATACCGGGTATTTACCGATAGCGCGCCTGTTTTGGAGAAGGCACTAGCGGAAAAAGCCGGACTTGGATGGATTGGTAAACATACCAATTTGATCAATCAACACTCAGGTTCCTGGTTTTTTCTAGGTGAAATATATACCGAACTCCCCCTTCCAACTGATCCTGCCGTCACAAACCACTGTGGCGATTGTATCGCCTGCATAGATATTTGCCCAACGAAAGCTATTGTCGCACCTTATAAACTCGATGCGAGACGTTGTATTTCTTACCTGACAATCGAATTACATGGTGCAATTCCTGAACAATTCCGCAAACCCATAGGAAATCGTATTTATGGCTGTGATGATTGCCAATTGGTCTGCCCCTGGAACCGCTTTGCTCAACATACCGCAGAACCTGATTTTATTGCCCGCCACGGCTTGGACACTCCCCAACTCATTGAACTTTTTTTATGGGATGAAGCCACATTTCTTAAAAAGACCGAAGGATCTGCTATTCGGCGTATCGGGCACCAACGATGGCTTAGAAATATCGCAGTTGCGTTGGGGAATGCTGCTGATAGCAAGAATGTCATTAATACCCTAACGTACCGTTTAGAATACGACTCCACATTAGTTCGAGAACATGTAATTTGGGCTTTAGAACAACATTAACAGAAGTTAGAGAAAAGAACTTCGAATACCGCCACTTTTTCAGACCGGTAAGAAAAGCCAGAATAGACAATCACTCACTGAAGTTGGCGGATTTCAATATCATGCATCCCGGTGCCTAGCGTTTGTCTGGGAGACTCAAAAATGTTGACCTGATAGACAATTTCGGTCAGGATTAGACTTTCTTGAAAGCCATCACTGACGGCATTAAAGATATTCCTATTGTTCATGCCAATTCAACTAATGGAAGCCGAAAGAATGACTCTACATGAAAGCAGAGCATAGAATTAAACTGGCTGTGAAACATGCAGCTAACAACAACTGAAGGACATTATGAACACTAAAAATGATTTTTTAGCAAAAATTCAAGAAACTATAGATGAAAATCAAGGAAAACTTGAACAATTAAAAGAGACGGCACTGGATGAATCGAACGAAGTAATTGATGATATAAAGGATGCTATCAGTAGCCTGGAACCAAAATTGGAACAAGCGAAAGCCAAAGCAACGGAGATAGCAGATTCTGCCGATGATAAATGGGATGATTTGAAAGATTCTATTGAGGAAGGCTGGGATGAAGCGGGGACACAACTTGAAGAAGGTTGGAATAATCTCACCGACTCCGTTAAAAGTATGTTTTCTTGATAAATAAAACTTTTAGCAGGTTTAGACAATCTATACCTTTCGCGTTTAAGAATGTCCGTTTTGAGTGGGTAAATTTTTGTGAAGGGCTAGGCGTAGAACCGCAGCAAGAGTCATCTCTTTCAAGGTTGTACAACGACGCTCTTCGCAAAAAGATGCGCGCTAAAAATGGGTATTTTAAGCGAGAGAGGTATATATACCTCTTTATCCCGCCTTTAACTGGAATAATAATCCTACGCCATTGCTGAAATTATTCAGTTCCGGCTCCTTGCATTTCAAAATCGTTCTTATTCTGCGTTATCGTCATAGATGCGTAGGGAACGAATCGGTGCATTCTCTGGCAATGTGGGTTAGAATTCCTATACAGAATTACGGTTATTCGTTTACATATTCAATGGCAGACAGAAACAATAGAATCGTTACAAGTGTTTTTTGCTTGCCCTAAAAATGTCTTCATAGGTCTAGGAGGCTGTCCGAGAATAGAAACCGTAGCGAGGGAAACCCATTTTGAGTCAGATTTTTCGATCATTTGAGGCGAATAGTGGGTCTATTTAACGAAAATTATCGGAAAACCTGACTCAAAATGGATTCCCCCTGCTTCGGGTTCTGTTCTCAGACAGCCACTTGAGAAAATTTAGTTTCCCATCGTTAAAGGGACTTTGTTATCGCACTATGTGACGTTTGAAATTTAATGACATATCGATTTCATTTTTTATCTATCGGTTTTAATGAGCAAGGCTTCGAAGAGCTGGAATCTCAAATAGATAGCTATGC
>JAZGGE010000399.1:0-7968 GCA_036480195.1 Methylococcales bacterium | reverse complement strand
TCTCGGCCAAGATCGCGGCTAAAGCCCCTCCTACGGAGAGAAGTCGTTATTTTAGGCTCAGAACAAAATCCCATGAATTTCTATAACCTTTTGATTCACCGTGATGAGATCAGGTAGCCTGAAGTTTTGGAACCATTGGTAGCTACGCTCTGACAAGAAAGGTTGTCAAGAAAGTCATCAATATTGAAGTCGAAGCAATGCTAAATTATTACAAAATTGGTAAACTTCAACATGGTATTGAGTATGTTGAACTTAGAGCAGGATTTATCTTGAATCGACTATTAATTTTTCTGGGGTTGTTTTACAGCTGTTTTTCTGTCTGGAGTCAATCTTCTAAACCAACGGTTGCCGTACAGCTAAAACTGCTGGCGGAACACCATGGTTTCGAATTGCGGGGTGTTGAAAAGGCAGGAGCCAGCTATCAATCTGAAGGTAGCGGCGAAGTGGGAAAGAAAGTCCAAAGGCTACTTGCAGATTTTAACCATGTTGTTATTCATAATGACGATGGGTCTATTGAAAAAGTCATCATATTAAAGCAGAAAGCTGCGAATACGAATCAAATCGTGTTGGATACGAAGCGAAAAGGAAACCATCACATCGTTCAGGCGACAATAGTAGGACACGAATCCAGACAGTTCGACGTATCGTTTCTGGTTGATACCGGAGCCGATTTTGTCGTATTACCTGAGACAATGATTGCTGGCCTGGGAATTGATCCTGAATCCCTCGAAGAACAGCAACTCCAAACGGCCAATGGTTCAACAAAGGCAAGAATCGGTCAACTTCAGGCTGTTATTTTGGGTGGGGAATTAATCAAGGGCGTGAAGGTCGCATTTCTTGAGGACGCACAATTGGGAGGTGTCATGTTATTAGGGATGAATGTGTTGCGCCAATATCGGATGACCATCGACGATCTAAATAACGTCATCACTTTAATTAAGAATTAGAATGAGCACATCCGTTGACAACATTCATGCGCTGGAATGGCGTGAGCAGGAATTAAGGGTGCTCGATCAGAGGAAGTTACCACAAAAACAGGTTTATGAGTCGTGCACTTCTTGCGAGTGTGTTTATAACGCGATTCATAGCATGCGAGTGAGGGGTGCACCTGCTATCGGGATAGCGGCAGCCTATGGCGTTGTGTTAGCTGCGGCAGATCGATATAAAACCGATCCGGTGGGTTGGAAAAATAGGATTGGAGAAGATCTGGAAAAACTGGCAGCATCCCGTCCAACGGCGGTCAATCTGTTTTGGGCGCTGGAACGGATGCGAAAGATAATTAGTGAAATGGGGAATGATGATCCCGTTCCGATTCTATTGTCAGAAGCAAAAGGTATTCATGAGGAAGATATAGCAGCTAATCACCACATGGGAGAGCAGGGCGCAAAGCTTTTGGGTCAGGCAGACGGACTATTGACTCACTGTAACACCGGAGCATTGGCAACTGGTGGATATGGGACGGCCTTAGGGGTCATTCGGAGCGCCTATCGTAAAAAATCCCGGCAAATTTATGCAACAGAAACCCGTCCGTGGATGCAGGGGACACGATTGACAGCCTGGGAGCTGAAACAAGATAAAATCCCCGTTACCCTCGTTACCGACTCTGCCGCAGCCTACCTGATGAGTAAAGGACATGTCCAGTGGGTTATCGTCGGCGCAGATCGAATTGCAGCGAATGGTGATGTGGCCAATAAGATAGGAACTTACTCATTGGCTGTCCAGGCACGACATCATGGAGTTAAATTCATGGTTGTTGCACCAACATCAACCATCGATTGGCAGCTTGAGCAGGGAGCGTTTATAGAAATTGAGAGCCGGAAAAATAGCGAACTGTTAGGCAATTATTACTCGGATACAGACGAAGAAATTAAAGCATGGAACCCGGTTTTCGACATAACGCCAGCCGACTATATCGATGTGATCGTAACCGAGAAGGGTATTGTTGAAAATCCGAATCAAGACAGGTTAGGGGAAATACAATGATCTTGGACAAGGGTTTTACGGATCGTATATGAACCAAATACTTGCCATTGCAATTGGTGGAGCAGTTGGCGCGATTCTCCGTTTTTTTGTCTCAAATGGGATTTACGCCTGGTTAGGCCGAGGTTTCCCTTATGGCACCCTCACTGTCAACATCATTGGATCGTTCCTTATCGGGCTTTTAACCGAAGCGTTAATTTTGCATCGGGTCGCCATTGCTATGGAGTATCGCGCTGCAATTCTGGTTGGGTTATTCGGATCGTTCACCACATTTTCAACGTTTTCTCTGGATACCCTGTATCTATTGGAGCAGCGTGAATACTTAAAAGCAGGACTGAATGTTCTGGCAAGTGTCGGAGCCTGCTTGTTAGCAGTATGGTTAGGGTTGTCGGTAGGGCGTTCGCTGTTTCTCTACGCCGATGGTGTTATACGATGGTTGGGTGTTGTGTTTCCCTATGCTATTGTGTCCGTGATTGCTATCGGATCCTTTATCATTGGCCTGGTAAGCCAGATATTGCTCCATCGGGTGGAAATGTCATTGGAGCATCGTGCCGCAATTCTTGTTGTACTGTTTGGTGCTTTCGCTACAATGACCACTTTGTATATAGTTCTTTTTCTGATCGAAGATGGCTACACCATCAAAACCAATATGACTGCTTTGCTGGCAATATTTATGGGGAACGTATCGTTATGTATTTTTACCGCCTGGTTGGGCCTGTTGGCAGGAAGGCAGATATGATTCAAAAAACTTACCTTTTTAATTTCCCCCCCGCTGAAATAGGGGGTTTTTTGTTGCGCAGGAGAATAAGTAACCCATGCTAGACCCGCGTCTTTTTCGAACCCAATTGGAATCAATAGCTGGGCAGCTCGAACGTCGTGATTTTCAGTTGGACGTTGATCAATTCAGGAAACTTGAGACTCGTCGAAAAGAGATTCAGGTGGAAACCCAGACCTTGCAAAATGAAAGAAATTCCCGCTCCAAGGGAATAGGTCAGGCCAAGGCCAAAGGAGAAAATATTCAGCCATTGCTGGATCAAGTCCAGGACTTAGGTGACCGCTTGAAAAGCGCCGAAAGCGAACTCACTGATCTTCAAAATCAGCTGGAAGACTTTTTTCTCGGTATACCCAATATATTGGCAGATGAGGTGCCGAGCGGCAAAACAGAAGATGACAATGTGGAAATCTCCCGTTGGGGCGGTGTCACGGAATTTGATTTTGAACCCAAAGACCATGTGGATCTCGGAACAGCCCTCGGTTATATGGATTTCAATGCTGCCGCCAAGATCGCTGGAGCTCGCTTTGTTACCCTCAATGGTCCCTTGGCGAGATTACAGCGAGCGCTCACCCAATTTATGCTGGATACCCATACATCCGAACATGGCTATCAAGAAACTTATGTACCATTTTTAGTCAATGCAGACTGTTTACAAGGTACGGGTCAGTTGCCAAAGTTTGAAGAAGATCTATTCAAGCTCACCAATGAGCCACCCCTCTATCTGATTCCCACCGCCGAAGTACCGGTAACCAATTTGGTTCGAGATAAAATTATAGACTCTAACCAAATGCCATTGAAGTACGTGGCACACACGCCATGTTTTCGAAGTGAGGCGGGTTCCTACGGCAAAGATGTCCGAGGTCTAATTCGGCAGCACCAATTTGAAAAAGTGGAATTGGTGCAAATCGTAGTGCCGGATACCTCACAAGATGCCCATGAGGAACTTACCGGACATGCGGAAATGATTTTGAAAAAACTGGGTTTACCCTTTAAACGGGTTCTGCTCTGTGCGGGTGATACGGGTTTTTCCTCAACGAAAACTTTCGATTTAGAGGTTTGGTTACCAGAGCAACAAATGTATCGAGAAATATCCTCGTGCAGTAATTTCGGTGAATTTCAAGCGCGCCGCATGAAGGCGCGCTGGCGCGATCCGGAGAGCGGCAAACCGGAAATAGTTCATACCCTAAACGGTTCAGGGCTTGCCGTTGGGCGAACTTTGATAGCCGTAATGGAAAACTATCAGGACAAGGAGGGCCGCATTGTAATTCCTGAAGCATTGCGGCCCTATATGGGTGGGTTAGAAATAATCGAATAGGGGATTAATGGGTATGGCGAATCAGTCAGAAGATCCTAAGATCGAAAAAACAAATCTTAAATCTATTGTTCTTATTGATAAATACCACCCCCATTTTTTAGATTTTGATAAGCCTGTTGTCTTTAATGAAGAGCCAGTTAATAAGAGAATTTCGATTGGATTGATTCGGGATGAGAAGCCAGGATTTGCCACAGAAACCAGTGTTTTATATACCCACAAAATACGGATCGTTTATTCTAAAACAGAATCTTTGTTAGAGGGAGAGAAAGTTAATATAAGTCTCAACGATCTATATAAAGAGCTACAGTATGATTATTTCGAAAATATTCCTTGTACTGTTACCACGGTAAAAGAGTTTGAATATAATACACATGCAGAGCTTACTTTTGGTGATCACGTTGATCCACAGTTTATCGAATGGTATCGAACATGGCTTGATAAAGATCGAAAAGCTAACAAAACTGAAGAAAAAGCGTACAATGCTGTCTATAGGTATTATAAGCGTTTGTATTGTATGTACTTATCTCACCCCTTTCTGTTGGGCGATAGCCGTCAAGTCCGATACGCATTTATATCCAATCCAAGTCATGCTGTAATAAGATTTTCTGATGAGAAGAATGCAACAACGCGTTTCCCCATAAGTATTATTGATACTTATATCGATAGTAAAAGTATAATTAGAGGTAAAAGAACCCCATTATATGCTTGGTATGAAAACGATCGTATTCATTACTTTTCCAGCGCTGACCATCCTAGAGTTTCACCGAAAAAACTTATCAGTTGGATAATAAAAAAACCTCAATGGCGAGTATTATTGATATCCACCCGAAAAATCGTTCCTATCGATGAAATACAACTAGAAGAGATTAGGCAATATATCACAGATGAGGCGATTTATAATGCGGTATCTTTTGAGGAAAGTTTTTCAAATCTTAGCAGTGCTACTAATATATTAGATATCTCTTGTTTATTCAATTATATTGATCTTCCTGATTGCCAAGATATTTTGTCATCAAAGGAAGCTATAGCACAAAAGGATGAGATCGATTATCTGGATTTATCCTTTGTTGTCAAACGTAACGAGCCACGTTATAACTACACAACAAAAGTAACACTAACAACGGTAAATCAATCTCAGGAAACAATTATCAAAGCACAAACTTCTGATATTTCATTATTAGGATTAGATCTCACAATATCTAACAACAAATTCCCATTTAATATGGGCGACTCAATAATAATAGAATTTATTGAATGGAATAAAAATATATCAGGCTTATTCAGCAAGGAGAAGCCACTCGAAAAATCGGAGTATGAAATAGTTAAGCTTGAAAAAAGGAATGAGATAATTAAGCTGGGAGTGAGGCTGAATAATAAAAAATCTAATCCGAGATTGAGTGATTTTATTAAAAAAGAAATTGACAGCCTCAAGCAGACTGATAAAGGCAATATTCGAAATGATTTTGACTTGTATGAATCTTTGCTGTCAAGCCTTTGGATTAACAATAATATTTCTGGATTAGCATTTTTTTTGGGTCGGAATAGCGAAGGAGTACGCATTATTCAAGGAGTCGTAAATACGCGAACTAATTTGAAGATTCGGCAGCCTTATCTGGAAAATAATGATTGGGGATTCTTACAAAATATTGCTCCAGAGTTAGGTGTTGCCGTTAATAATATTAAGCCAGATGGAAATGGGATTTATAAAAAATTGGATATTGGTGTTTATTGCTATTTCGATAGTAGTAGTAAAGCCTCAGAATGGATAAGTAAAACAGACTTGGAATTTAAATCAATGGAAAGTAAGTCTGGTTTTATCAATACAGCACTGCGCCATAAAAATCATTTTTTTTATCATTGTTCTCTAGTGCCCATCAAATCACGAATAGATGATATTCTAATGGGGGAGGCGAGCTCATTTTTCAGCGCAGGCGCGCATCGACTAAAAGAAATTCATGAAATTGGCCGGTCTTTGCTTGCCATTGGTGAATTGAGTGATGTCACGCGGCTAATCGAATTTACGTATAAGCCTGATTAATCAAGACTTCTCATTCTTTAACATTTAAAAACAAGTGAATTATATGAGTCCCTGTGGAAAAACAATCATCATTCCCACCTATTAAGATAATGGCGGAAAAAGATACGCAAGCCGAGTTTCCATTGCTCTCCATCGGGTTCCGACCCTTTTTCCTTCTCGCAAGCTTCTTCGCTGTGGCTTCAATGGCATTGTGGAGCATAAATCTGGGTGGGGGAACTTCCGCTGAGAGATACTACGGCGGAGTCATTTGGCATAGTCATGAAATGATCTTCGGGTATTCAGGAGCGGTTATCGCAGGCTTCTTGCTAACAGCGGTGGGTAACTGGACAGGGATGGTTACTTTAACAGGGCGGTTGTTGGCGGCATTTTCACTACTCTGGTTATTAGGTCGATTACCCACTCTAATTCCTTCCATCTTTCCCGATGCATTTATTTTTATCGTTGATATTTCTTTTTTCCCGTTACTTGCCATTGTCATTGCCCCCCTTATCATCAAGGCCAATAAACAGAAAAGTTTAGCATTTGTTGTTTTGTTACTGGTGATGACTGTAAGTAATCTAGCAATTCATCTGGAATCCTTGGGGATAACAGAGACTGGCGCCATGGTAGGTATCAAAATCGCCCTGGGTGCGATCATCACAATGATCGTGTTGATTGCAGGACGGGTTTTCCCTTTTTTCACCGAAAGGGCATTGCAAGATGTCGAACCTGTGCGACGGCCAACTCTAGATATACTCTGTACGCTATTGGTCGCCGGATTATTTCTGTTCGACAGCTTCTGGCCTCACTCAAAAACTGCAGGTATTGTCGCATTTGCACTGGCGATATTGAACAGTGTGCGGTTGGCTGGTTGGTATTCCGCTGGTGTGGCGAAAGTACCGATGTTGTGGATTTTATATTTGGGTTATCTCTGGATTATCTTAGGTTTGATATTCATGGGTCTTTCGTCCTTTTCCCTTGTACCTGGCTACATTGCAACCCATGCCTTCACTATAGGCGGCATCGGTGTGGTGACATTGGGGATGATGGCACGAGTTTCCCTCGGACATACGGGCAGAATTATTGTAGCGGCAAAACCCACGATTATCGCTTTTGCCTTAATCAATATGGCAGCAGTCGTCCGGGTTATTTTGCCCCTGCTTATTCCTGAACAAACACTCGTTTGGATTCAACTTTCCAGTGGTTTGTGGATGGGGGCGTTCGGGCTATTTCTCTACGTTTACTATCCTATTTTGATTGCCCCACGAAGCAGTGGATGAAAATGATTCTAAAACAACAGATCAAGGTTTTAGTTTCTGAATCAAAGTAACCAACGCTATCAGTGTAATTGCTCCGAAAATTACTCCCACCGAAAGTGCGTCCGGGTTCGTGCAGGGGTGCCGGGTAACAGGCATTCCTACTGCGAGACTGGCCAACTACAATTTTTATCGGCCTTTTTGATCATAGTGATATCGACATGCTATCACTGTAATATGTGTTTTAGTGACTGCATATACAAACCTATGTGTATCATCTATTCTGCGAGACCAAAAACCTGATAAATGTTCCTTCAAAGGCTCAGGCTTACCAATTCCTTCGAATGGTGTTCTTTTTACATTCGAAATTAACTTATTGATTCGTTTTAATGTTTTTATATCTTGTCCTTGCCAATACATATAGTCAGACCAAGCTTCATTCGTCCAAGCTAAACACCTATTCACTCAATAGTTCTCTTTCTTGAACCATTCCTTGTCGGTACTGTTCAATAGATTTGTTTAGATGTTCAGCATTCGCAGGGGATCTTAATAAATACACGGTTTCCATTAAACTATTGTAATATTCTAATGACATCACTACGGCATCTTCACTATCACGTCTAGT
>JAZGGE010000398.1:0-5362 GCA_036480195.1 Methylococcales bacterium | reverse complement strand
TCACTACAATCCAACACCACATCAGCTTTGCCTGCCTGCGCCTCAAGTTCAATGGAAGTTAGTCGCCTAGAGAAACAGATTATTTCGATATAAGGGTTAAGGGCAGTTAGGGTCTCCCTGGCGGAAGTAGTTTTTTCCTTATCAATATCAAGGCTTGTGTGGAGAATTTGCCTTTGCAAATTGGATAAATCGACTTTGTCATCATCAGTAATAGAGATAGATCCCACTCCTGCAGCAGCCAGATACATGGCAGCAGGCGAACCTAATCCACCGGCACCAACAATCAATACGCTGGCTTGCCTTAGTTTTTCCTGACCAATAATATCAACCTGCGGCAACATGATTTGCCGACTATAGCGTAGTAATTCTTCATCATTCATCAATGAACTGTAACACCCTATTTTGACAGGAGGAAGCTTCATTACAATAGTCGAAACCCTTGACACAAAAAATCAGATCAGTATTATTAGCACTCACTAGGGGCGAGTGCTAATAATTTTTCCCACTGGGATTGAAATGCCTGACCACCGTCCCCACTATAGTATTTTTAACTGATGGACTTAAATGAAGGAGACTATTAATGAATATTCGTCCGTTACACGATAGAGTTATCGTAAAACGTGTAGAAGAAGAGCGTACCTCAGCGGGTGGAATTGTACTTCCGGATTCCGCTACAGAAAAACCTAGCGAAGGCGAAATACTCGCCATTGGTAACGGCAAATTGCTGGACAATGGTGATGTACGCCCGTTAGACGTTAAAGTTGGCGACAAGGTACTGTTTGGCAAGTACTCAGGAAATGAAGTTAAAGTTGACGGCGAAGACCTTATTGTCATGCGCGAAGACGACATCATGGCTGTGGTCGAATAAATCCGACCTATCCCATCAACGATTATATAAGGATTACAGGATACAAATATGTCTGCAAAAGAAGTTAAATTTAGCGATGACGCCCGCGGTTCAATGATGAAAGGCGTCAATATTCTCGCCAGCGCGGTAAAAGTTACCTTAGGGCCTAAAGGCCGTAATGTTGTTCTCGAAAAGAGTTTCGGCGCTCCTACGATTACCAAAGATGGCGTTTCCGTAGCAAAAGAAATTGAATTGACCAATAGATTCGAAAATATGGGTGCTCAGATGGTAAAGGAAGTTGCTTCCCACACCTCTGATGTTGCCGGTGACGGAACAACAACTGCAACCGTTCTAGCGCAATCAATCCTAAATGAAGGAATGAAAGCTGTAGCAGCGGGTATGAACCCAATGGATTTGAAGCGTGGTATTGATAAAGCTGTTACTGTTGCAGTCGATGCACTTGCGGATTTAGCTGTACCCTGCACCGATAGTAATGCAATCTCACAAGTTGGTTCTATTTCCGCCAACTCTGACGAATCAGTCGGCAAGATCATTGCTGACGCGATGGAGAAAGTCGGCAAAGAAGGTGTAATTACTGTTGAAGAAGGTTCCGGTCTAGAAAATGAGCTGGATGTGGTTGAAGGTATGCAGTTTGATCGTGGCTATCTTTCACCCTACTTCATCAACAATCAAGACAGCATGAGTGTCGAGCTGGATGATCCTTACATCCTGCTTCATGACAAGAAAATCTCCAATATTCGGGATTTGCTACCGGTTCTGGAAGGCGTCGCAAAATCAGGCAAACCTCTGTTAATCATTGCAGAAGACGTTGAAGGCGAAGCATTGGCAACACTAGTGGTTAACACTATGCGTGGCATCGTTAAGGTCGCAGCAGTCAAAGCACCTGGCTTTGGCGATCGCCGTAAAGCTATGCTGGAAGATATTGCTGTTCTTACCGGTGGCACAGTCATCGCGGAAGAGGTCGGCCTGACTTTGGAAAAAACAACCTTGGAGACTTTAGGTACTGCCAAGAAGGTCCAAATCACCAAAGAAAACACAACAATCATCGATGGTGCTGGCGTAAAAGATGGCATTGAAGGTCGGGTTAAGCAAATTCGCAGTCAAATTGATGAAGCCAGCTCAGACTACGATAAGGAAAAACTCCAGGAACGGCTAGCTAAACTTGCCGGTGGTGTTGCTGTAATCAAAGTCGGTGCTGCAACTGAAGTTGAGATGAAAGAGAAGAAAGCTCGTGTTGAAGATGCCTTGCACTCAACCCGTGCAGCAGTCGAAGAAGGGGTTGTACCTGGAGGCGGCACTGCTTTGATCCGAATACTCAAAAATCTTGAGGATGTCAAAGGTTCTAACCACGACCAGGACGTAGGCGTCAACATAGCGCGTCGTGCAGTGGAAGAACCTCTGCGTCAAATCGTTATCAATGCCGGTGACGAAGCTTCCGTTGTTCTTAATGAAGTCGTAAAAGGCGAAGGCAACTACGGATATAACGCTGCCACCGGTGAATACGGTGATATGGTTGCTATGGGTATTCTTGATCCAGCCAAAGTAACACGCGCAGCATTGCAAAATGCTGCCTCTGTTGCCGGCCTGATGATCACTACTGAAGCCATGGTAGCGGAAGAGCCAAAAGAAGAAGCTGCTGCTGCACCAATGCCTGATATGGGCGGAATGGGTGGCATGGGCGGCATGATGTAAGCTGACCAGCAGAATCCCTGCAGCACCACAAAAAGCCTCACTTTTCAGTCTTGAAGTGAGGCTTTTTTTGTGTCTTGACGGCTTGACTCTTTGAAGAAACTTAAGCTGTGATCTACATATTGTAACCAGTTTCCTCGTGGGAAATAATATCAAGTCCCTGGGTTTCTTCATCTGTAGTTACGCGTAGTCCAATCAACAGATCCAACAATTTCAGCGCGATATAACTGATGAGTCCGCTCCATACTATTGTTACGCCCACCCCGATTGCCTGAACCCCAACCTGTTTTCCAATGGTAACACCTTCGGCTAACCCCACACCGCCTAAAGCACTGGCAGCGAAAACTCCGGTCAACAGCGATCCAATAATACCTCCTACACCGTGTACTGGAAAAACGTCCAAAGAATCATCAATTGTTAAAACCCGCTTTAGAAACTGGGTTGCAAAAAAGCAAGCAAAACCCGCCGTACTACCAATAATGAGCGCCCCCGCCGGGCCGACAAAACCAGAAGCCGGAGTGATAGTGCCAAGACCTGCAACCATGCCTGTCACGACGCCTAACACACTTGGTTTTCCATAACGCATCCATTCAATCAGCATCCACACCAGCGCACCGGATGCCGCACCAATGTGGGTCGCGACCATTGCCATACCTGCTGAACCGTCAGCTGCAAGTGCACTGCCCGCATTGAAACCAAACCATCCCACCCAGAGCATGCCCGCACCGGTAATAGTCATCGTTAGATTATGGGGTGGCATTGCAGTACCAGGGAAGCCTTTTCGTCGCCCCAAAACCAATGCTGTTACCAAAGCAGCAACCCCGGCATTAACGTGTACAACGATTCCTCCGGCGAAATCCATAACTCCTAATTCCGCAAGCCAGCCACCTCCCCAAACCCAATGGCAGACAGGGGCGTAAACAAAAACCAACCAAATCATACTAAACCACAACATGGCGGAAAATTTCATGCGCTCAGCAAAAGCACCAATGATAAGGGCCGGTGTAATGATGGCAAAAGTCATTTGAAACATAAAAAACACTGACTCCGGGATATCTCCACTAAGCGAGTCAGCGTCGATTCCTCGCAGTAAAACCTTACTGCAACCGCCAATAATTTTCTGCCAGTCACCACCATCAGAAAATGCCCAACTGTAAACGCCAACCAGCCATAACACTGAAACCATGCAGGTAATGACAAAACATTGCATAAGTACCGACAATACATTTTTGCTGCGGACCAATCCACCATAAAAAAGCGACAAACCGGGGATAGTCATAAATAGCACTAGTGCAGTAGACGTTAGTATCCATGCGGTATTCGCCTCATTGAGCTGCGCTGCCAAGGCAAGTTGTGGAACACAAAATACACCACTAAGACTACCGAGAGTTATTATTGTTTTTCTATTCATTGAATCATTCCAAAAAACGGATTGAAGAAATATCCATATCATCTTTGGGCTATTCCATATAAACAGCAAAAACTACCGCTGCTGACTCTACCGTCACCCGACAATAAATCTAGCGAATCAATTCCGTTTATCGAAAATGATCCAGCTATTCTTTTAGTTAGAATTAAATAGCATCTTCACCCGTTTCACCGGTACGGATTCGTATTGTCTCATCCACATTGGCAACAAATATTTTGCCATCTCCAATTTTTCCCGTTTTTGCCGAATTTATAATCGCCTCCACAGCTTGATTCACACCACCTTCTCCAACTGCCACTTCAATTTTAACCTTCGGTAAAAAATCGACAACATATTCAGCCCCCCGGTAAAGTTCGGTATGGCCTTTTTGTCGCCCGAAGCCTTTAACTTCGGTTACGGTAATTCCCGTCACGCCAATCTCGGATAATGCCTCTCTAACATCGTCAAGCTTGAACGGTTTGATGATCGCGGTAATCAGTTTCATTTCTCAGCCCCTTAATTATTAGTATTGTAGTAACTATTCACCACTGAAGCGCTTCGTTTTTAGGGATATGTAAATGATCTGGAAATAATATCGATACTAAGCATCTAGACTCCCTTTTTATTCACGCTCAAATTGACTTTGTGATGAATAGTCAGACATGGAGAGTGTACACCCTGGTTATAAAAAAAGAAAAGACAGCCGCACAAAAATAGTGCGACTGCCTTTTTATGGCACAAAAAACCAGAAAGTTAGAATTTCACTTTTCCTCTGGTTTGTTCTTAATACAGAGAAATACTTAGCTCACATCATCATTTCCCACTGCCGGCGCTACCAATAAACTCCGGATAGGCTTCCATCCCGCATTCAGACAAATCGACACCTGTATATTCTTCTTCTTCACTGACTCGGATACCCATAATGATTTTGATAATAAACCACGTAATTAGGCTGGAGAAGAAAACGAAAAGCAGAATGACTCCGACCCCCATTAGTTGTGCGGTTAGTTGATTGATAACTTCCCACGTCTCGCCGGCACCCAATACGCCGTCCATTATTTTATTTTCGGTCAACTGTTTATAATCTTGACTAAAAACCACTGCCAATAAGCCCCAAATTCCAACAACCCCGTGAACTGAAAGCGCACCGACAGGATCATCAACCCGTAATTTGTCAAACGTAATTATGGAGAATACCACCAGACTCCCGCCAACCGCTCCAATGAGCGTCGCTATTAACGGTATTGGCATCAATGGCTCCGCTGTAATCGCTACCAATCCGGCTAATGCACCGTTCAGCGCCATTGACAGGTCACCTTTACCAAACAAGAGTTTTGCAGTAATCAATGCAGATATACAGCCACCCGCTGCGGCGGTATTGGTATTTACAAACACCA
>JAZGGE010000397.1:0-9994 GCA_036480195.1 Methylococcales bacterium | reverse complement strand
CATTTTGAGTCAGATTTTTCGATCATTTGAGGCGAATAGTGGGTCTATTTAACGAAAATGATCGGGAAATCTGGCCAAAATGGACTTTTCCGCAGTAGGTTCTCTATTCTCGGACAGGCTCCTAGGTAGCCAAAGGATTTTTCTATGCTCCATTAGCCAGGGAGGGCTTTTACTCTCAATTTAACTGTACTGACTTACCAACATTTAGCACCAATGTGGCGATAAGAATTCGGGATCGAATGCAGAAATTATTCATCGACCCCAAACTCCACAAAAGGAAGAGAAAGGCGGCAGATTCGATATTCCCGGATCACCTCAAAGCTGTTTCAAATCGAAATAAGGAAAATAACGGTAACTCATGAGTTAGATTGACAATATACCTTTCGCATTCAAGAATCTCCATTTTTAGTGGGTAAATCTTCTTGAAGAGCTAGGCGTAGAACCACAGGATGAGTCATCTCTTTCAAGGCTCTTCAATGACGTGCTTTGCGAAAAGATGCGCGCTGAAAAATGGGTATTTTTGGGCGCGAGAGGTATATATTGCGCCCGAACATCGTTGGACACTCATTTTATTTCCTGCACGCTTTTTTTATCCCGCCAACGAACCACTAAAAAACTCATAACGCCTGCTAAAATTAGTTCTACCGGCTTAGGCTCGGGAATAGCAGCAAGTACAGCTGCGGCGATGATTGAATGACCCTGAGTTGTCGGGTGTAAACCGTCCCAAAACAAGAAGCCAGTAGAATCCACAATACAATTCGCAAAAAAAGCACATCCTTGGGTTACGTTAGTCAACCCATAGTCAATCGGGTTCGTTACAACATCTCCCAACGCGTTAAATACATCGACTTCGATCAGGTCGATACCTAACTCAGTCTCGATATCGAGAAGGGTTTGCGCCCAGATAACATTAAACTCAGAGGAAATACTATTCGCAAGAAAAATTAGCTCCGGCTGTCCAAAAAGTGCTGCGGCCTCGCCTATTGCCGGTGAAAAACCTATACTCGGAACATTTGGCACAATAATCTTTTCGGCTCCCTCGGCAATTAAACCCCGAATGACGAAATCAAGAGATTGACCGTAACCTGCAATCAATTGATCAGCAATATCGGCACGCCCCCCGACCACCGCAAATGTTGCATCACGCGCATCGTTGCCACCACCCCAGACAGCATACAAAGCGTTAGCATCACCATCGGAACCCGATGATTGAGATGCAAAATCTCGGAATTGATCGACAACGCTGGGTTCATCATTGTCAGGATTTACTCCCGGAGTCATTCTAGCGCCGAGTTGGGCATAGTTGGTGCCACCTCTACGCGAAGGATCCTGGAGCACTCCAAGCGCTTCTGCCACCTGTTCGTTCCACGTCGCCCCATTACTAAGAGCGGGTAAAAAACTGGCACCTCTGTTCTCGTATGCGTCGTCAGGAATAAAACCAACACTCGGGATTGGCACTGTTTGTACGGCTTGACCCGCCACGTAGGTATTTCCAGTATCACTCAGGCTATCCCCAAAAACGTAAAGCGCCGAGATTGGTCTGGCACTTGCGCTCTCTGAAGCCAACAATGTGCACAATGTAAACATAAAAACCTTAATCATAGTCCACTCCTTATGTAGATCTTATATTTCGAAAGTAACAATATTTTAGTGAGCAAACAACTATTACCACAAAGTAGCTTGCTTTTCTACGTAAAATTCCCATTGACTTTAGTGCAAATTGGTGTACGATATGCCCTACAAAAAAGACAGCCTTAAGGTTGTCTTAATGTTTATGTGAATGTTAAGGCGTTGTACATCTATTTAAGGTGACAATACCTGGTATAGCTAAATACTTGTAGAGGGTTGATTGCAATCCTTGTAGCTCAGTTATATAGCTACTGGCTGTGCAACTACAGTTGGAAGAGAATTATTGTCACGGTCTAGGAAATATGTGGCGGAATCTTTAAACGTTACGGTATGTGTCTTTAGCTTGCATTACATACTCTGCACGTTGATTTTAATGGGAATGATTAGCAATTTTAAGATTAACTTGCTTGCTATCATCTTTAACATTACTTTATTTATAGATGGGGTCTTCATAATGGTTTACACACGCACCACTAAACTTATATTTTTTCTTCTAGCACTTTCAACGTCACCGTTAACTGTTGCTCTTACCACTGAAGAAAAGCTCGGAAAAAAGCTTTTCAAGGATATTAGCTTATCCATTCAACGTAATCAGTCCTGCGAATCTTGCCATTCAATGTCTCGGCCAGACATACCAACCAAATCAGGGACAGGTGTTTTTACGATGAGAAAACAAACAGCCCCAGGATTTGTTGACTCAGAGAATGTCGAACATGGTACTTCAGTTTCCAATGGCTCATTAGCCCGAAAATTTGGTTCTCTTAATGCACCCAGCGTTGGATACGCGGGCTTTAGTCCCGAGTTTCACTGGGACGGTGAATTATTCATCGGTGGTCAATTTTGGAATGGTCGCGCTAAAGATCTCGTCGAACAGGCGAAAGGTCCTTTTCTGAACCCTGCTGAAATGGCTATGCCAACTGAATGGTCTGTAATCGAAAGACTGCAGGAAAATAAAAAATATATATCGCTATTTAAAAGAGTATATAAAATTAAGCTGAAAAATATTAAAAATGGAGATGCTAAAGTTTCAGAAGCTTTTGAAGCAATGGCAAAAGCTATTGCAGCGTTTGAAAAAACCCGGACTTTTAATCGTTTCGATTCCAAATTCGACTATGAAGCCGCCGGGATAACGAAATATAACGCCTCAGAACAACGTGGCGCAGATCTTTTTGATGGAGATGCTCAATGTGGTCTTTGTCATAGCACTGAAGGAATTAGTGGAGAGGATACACCGGCCTTACTCACTGATTTTAGTTACGACAATTTAGGCGTCCCGTTTAACCCACAAATCCCTGGCAATCCTGACCCAGATCCTGGACTATTAGGTAATCCTAACTTGGATTCTGTACGTGGTGAACCTTCAACTATCGCCGAGGTTCAAGGTAGACAAAAAGTAATGACCCTGCGGAATATTGAACTCACTGCACCTTATATGCACAACGGTGTATTTAAAACGCTAGAAGAAGTCGTCCATTTTTACAACACACGGGACAAGTTACCAACATGCAATAAGCCCAGCGATGCAACCAACCCCGGATTTGGTACGACTTGCTGGCCCGAAGGTGAATTTCATGCAACCAGAAATGTGGCAGAGCTTGGTAATTTAGGTCTTTCTGAACAGGACGAAGTAGATCTCGTAGCTTACCTCAAAACTTTTACAGATAATTATCCCAAATGGGGCAATAGAAATGGGAGACATGATCCTAACGTACCCAAAAGGACACCTTCTCCTTTTGCTGGTTTTCGCCCATAGTCTAATGTTCGATCCGGCCCAGTTGTCGGTATAAGTTAACTAACACAAAGGGGGCTGACTAAGTTAGCCCCCTTTTTTACGGATAACCTTTTCTTTATTACCCTCACTTCGAGCTATTTTCCTGCCGCAATTGATGTGTCTTATACCGCCAAGCAGCGCGAACACAGCTTAGCACGCCATAGCTGTATTCCTCGTTAAAGGATTCATACACAGACTTCAAAGAGCAGTGTTGATCAGGCGGCAGAGCAAGTATGACATCTTCTATCTGAGCCACTTCCTGATGACTCAAAGTCACGACCTCATCGAGCTTCATTGAACCTTGTTCCAACCCCTGAGCCAGATGCCTGTAGATTGTATCGGATTTCAATTCTCGTCGGATTGAGATCTCTTCAACATCCAGCTGTTGCCGAAAAAGCTGCAGAGTTTCGTTTACGGTATCGCTTTGAGTATCGGCACCATCGCGATAACGACTTAACACGGTCAGAAAGCTCTCTCCATATTTTTCTAATTTACTCTCCCCGACACCGGATAAACGGCTAAATTCATCTAACGACGCCGGACGGTGCGCGACCATTTCCATCAATGTCGCATCGTGAAAAATAACATAGGGTGGCAGGCTTTGCTCTTTGGCCAGTCGTGTCCTTTCAGCACGCAACGTCTTCCAAAGCAATTCCTCGTCTGAGGTCGCGAAGCTTGCTGATTTACGAGTCTCGCTTCGAATCTTCTTTTCTGGCTTGATATCCTTGCGTAGCTGAATCTTTTGCTTACCTTTCAATAGTGGGCGGCACAGCTCTGTCAACCGAAGTCCTCCGTGACCTTCTAAATCAACGTTGAGAAACCCCCGCGAGATAAGTTGTCGGAATACTGAACGCCACTGCGTGGTTTGTAATTCTCTGCCAATACCGTAGGTACTGATTTGGGAGTGCCCGAATCGCTGTATACGCTCATTTTCACTACCCCGCAAAACATCTATGAGATAATTTACACCGAACCGCTGATCTGTTCTATAAACGCAGGAAAGAGCTTTTTGTGCGACTTCTGTAGCATCCCAGGTTTCGGCAGGGTAAAGACAAGTGTCACAATTCCCACAAGGTTCAGTTAAAGTATCGCCAAAGTACGCCAGTAATACCTGTCGACGGCATGTTGTTATTTCACACAAGCCCAACACCGCATCCAGGCGACTGCGTTCGATTCGTTTATGAAAATCATCCGCCTCGGAAGACTCAATAAATTGTCGTAGGGTAATGACGTCCTGAAGGCCGAACACCATCCAGGCGTTTGCCGGTTGACCGTCACGCCCAGCCCGGCCAGTCTCTTGATAGTAGGATTCAATACTTTTAGGTAAATCCAAATGGGCGACAAATCGAACGTTAGGTTTATCGATTCCCATCCCGAATGCAATGGTCGCGGCAATCACAACCCCCTCTTCTCTCAGAAAACGGTGCTGATTCCTTTGTCGAATATCCGCTGATAGACCAGCATGGTACGGTAAGGTTTCAATGTCTTGTTGAGATAACCACTCTGCCACATCTTCGACTTTCTTTCTGGACAAACAATAAACAATTCCGGCATCACCTTGATGCTTGTTTTTCAAAAAGCTCAAAAGTTGTTGTTTGGGATTTTGTTTTGGGGCTATCAGGTAGCGGATATTAGGGCGATCAAATCCACTGATAAATTGTTTTGCATTGCCAAGCCCCAGTCTTTGGATCACGTCGTTACGAGTCCGTTCGTCGGCAGTTGCTGTTAACGCAATACGAGGTATTTGCGGAAACTGTTCGTGGAGCAAGGACAATTTCAAGTAATCTGTGCGAAAGTCATGTCCCCATTGAGAAACACAATGGGCTTCATCAATAGCGAACAGACTGATTTCGGCCCGTCTTAATAATTCCAGCATCCGGGCAGTGTTGAGGCGCTCAGGTGCGACATAAACCAGATCCAATTGGTTAGCCAACATTTGGTTTTCTACCTGTCGGGCGTCATCAAGCGCTAGCGTTGAATTTAGAAACGCCGCCTGAATACCGAGCTGCTGTAAAGCGCTGACCTGATCCTGCATCAATGCGATCAATGGTGATACGACAATCGCGACACCCTGTCGCAGCAATGCGGGTATCTGGTAACATAGAGACTTACCCCCGCCGGTAGGCATAATTACTAAAGCATCCCCCCCTCCGGCCATGTGCTCGATAATTTCGGCTTGCTCCCCACGAAACCGGTCATAACCAAAGGTATGCTGAAGTCTGTATAATGCGTCTTTTTTCATGAATTCTAATATGCCCTTGCCGCCTGATTTCCAACCCATTTCAAAGAAAGACAAGGAAAGTATAGAAAGTTACTTCGAGTCCGATCCTATTGCTGATGAAGAACTTGATTTTCCAGCCGTGCATGGTTTGCTATCCGCATGTGCTGTCGGCCCTCAAGCCGTAGATAAATCACTAGTGCAATCTTCCCTCTTGGGAAGTGAAGCGCAAAATCATAACCAAACTGAGACTATAATCAATCTTCTATTAAGACTCGCCTGGAGTATTGAACAATCCCTGAATAGCGGAGACATTCCGGAACTGCCTTGCCCCTTAACATTGCTACCGAAACCTGATGAGTCACAGTTACGCTCTTGGTGTGTTGGCTTTATGGAAGGGTTGTTTCTAGACGAAAAAGCCTGGTTCATCAATGACCAGGAAATAGTCGCCGAACTTACTCTGCCTATTATGGCAGTTTCCGGCCTGTTTGAGGACGAAAATGATTTCAAAGACCTCAATTCCAATTCAGATCTTTTGGAACATTTATGCTCACAAGTTTCAGAAACCTTGCTCGATCTTTATCTTTTTTTCCATGCTCCGGCACTTTCTGCAGAAAGCGAAACTAAAGAACATCAATAATGTTTAAAGAGCTTCAATCTAACTATCAATCAAAGCGTGACTATAAAACCTGACAGCTTGCTGGATAAATTGGTTACTTCCGGCCAACAACATCTCCTTTGCGGGGGACTCAAAGGACTAGAAAAGGAATGCCTGCGTATTTCTAATACTGGAATGATCGCCCAGACCCCACACCCTGTGGAGCTCGGTTCAGCATTAGCCCATCCTCACATCACTACTGATTATTCGGAAGCGCTTCTGGAGTTTATTACCCCACCTTTTCAAGACACCGGTCAGGCATTAGCCTTTCTGGATGATATTCACCGATACGTTTACGCTAATATTAACGACGAAATTTTGTTGGCAACCAGCATGCCCTGCGGCATCATGACAGACCATTGCATCCCAATCGCTCAATACGGTTCGTCCAATATCGGTAGAATGAAAACCGTCTATCGCCATGGGCTTGGCCATCGCTATGGTCGTACAATGCAAGCTATAGCTGGCGTCCATTTCAACTATTCTCTACCCGAACCACTCTGGCCTGCTTTACAAAACCTCAGTGGGTCTCGCGACACTCTGGGTAGATTTAAAGATAATGCCTATTTTGGCATTATCCGAAATATACAACGCTTAGGCTGGCTTGTTTTGTATTTGTTTGGCGCTTCACCAGCTATTTGCAAGGCTTTCTTGAGTGGTCGCAAACAAAAATTGCCAAATTTTCAAAAGTTTGACGACTACACACTCTATCGGCCTTTTGCCACTTCGCTGCGCATGAGCGATATCGGCTATAAAAGCAGCACCCAGGCACTATTAGATATTTCTTATGATAATCTGGCATCCTACGTCACGGCATTAACCAAGGCGATTGAAACACCGCATCCGGAGTACCAGGAAATCGGCGTCAAAATCAACGGTCAGTATCAGCAACTCAACGCCAATATTCTGCAAATTGAAAACGAGTTTTACAGTACTATTCGCCCCAAGCAGATCATCAATCCTTGCGAAAAACCCACAATAGCACTAGAGCGCAGAGGAGTCCGCTACGTAGAGCTTCGCTCCCTGGACATCGATGTGTACAGCCACACGGGAGTAACCGATTCAACGCTTTTATTCCTGGAAGCATTAATCCTCCACAGCCTACTTACGGAAAGCCCCCCTATTGATCTTGATGAAGACCGAGCGCTTAAACAGAACATACTTTCTGTCGCCTATGAGGGTAGAAATCCTAATCTGGAATTGGTTAGGGGAGATCAGTCGGTTAAACTCCGCCAGTGGGCAAAAGAGATCTGTGAATCCATGCGGGGAATTTGTGAAGTTCTTGATAGTGCCACGGCATCACAACCCTACAGCAAAGCACTGGAAATTCAAATTGAAGCTATTGCCGATGCAGGACATACACCTTCTGCCCGTATTTTGGCAGAAATGCGCGAGACAGGTTCGCACTTCGCAGAATTTGCCTTACAAACTTCCCATGAATATGCCCACCATTATCATAGTGAGGAATTGAGTTCGGAGATTGACCAGAAATATAAAAATCATGCAAAGATGTCAGTAGAAAAACAACTGGAAATTGAAGAAGGTGACAATCGTTCTTTCGATGATTTTCTAGCCTGCTATTTCTCCCAAAAATGTGATTGAATATACCTTTCGCGCTTAAGCTAAAAAAGTGATGAACCCGACTGAATTTAGTATTACTCAACTTTCCGAAGAACTAAAAGGCAAAGGCCCCCGGATAATTCTAAAGAAAGCACTGCAGCATTTCGATAATATAGCTGTGTCATTTAGTGGGGCAGAAGATGTTGCCTTAGTGGATTTGGCCATACAACTAAAGCCAGACATCCGGATTTTTACCCTGGACACTGGACGGCTTCATCCCGAAACCTACCGCTTTCTTGACAAAGTGCGGAAACACTACAACATTCCACTAGACGTGCTATTTCCTAATGCCGGAAAAATTGAAGCCCTGGTTCGAGATAAAGGGTTATTCAGCTTTTTCGAAGAAGGCCATAAGGAATGTTGCGGCCTACGAAAAGTGGAACCCCTGAGCAGACACCTGAGTCAATTTGATGCCTGGATTACCGGTCAGCGCCGCGATCAAAGTACGGAGACTCGCCAGGATCTTACCGAAATTGAAATTGATACCGCCTTTTCCACAGACGAACATACCCTCATAAAGTTCAATCCTCTGGCCAATTGGTCTTCAAACCAAGTATGGGATCATATAGCAGCCTACGATGTACCCTTTAACCCACTACACCGACACGGTTATCGAAGTATTGGATGCGAGCCCTGTACCCGACCGACATTACCCAATCAGCATGAGAGAGAGGGCCGCTGGTGGTGGGAAGAGAACAGCAAAAAAGAATGTGGCCTGCATGCGGGAAATATCAAAGAATAGTACTCTGTCCAATCTACCCTTCCCCAGCAACCTCGTTTGACACTAAAGGATGCACCCCCCTACAAAACCATTGACAGACATTACAATCGAAGAAACAATGTAAGCTACTGCTGCATCAAGCGACGCAATAACGGGATAAAAGATGAAACTCCTGATAACTGGCGGAACCGGCTTTATTGGACGAGAATTGTGTCATGCGCTTTTAGCTCGTAGTCATTCGCTTACTGTATTGAGTCGGAGTCCGGAAAAAGTCTTAGCAATTCTTGGCAAACAGGTAACACCTTTAAATCACTTGCAAGATCTTGCAAACTCAGAAAATTTTGATGGAATAATTAATCTAGCCGGAGCACCTATTTTTGGCGGACGATGGACGAAAAAACGCAAACAGGCCATCTGTAACAGTCGAATTCAGATTACCCAAGACCTGGTTAGTTTTATCGCCCGATCTCATAAGAAACCGGGGGTTTTTCTCAGTGGGTCGGCGGTTGGCTTTTATGGCGACCACGGCGATCATTTTGTGAATGAAACCTCGCCGGGTTATGATGAGTTTGGCCATAGGCTTTGCGTTGACTGGGAAAAAACAGCTGAAACAGCGAGTGAACAAGGTATACGGATCTGCCTCTTACGTACCGGTCTCGTTGTAGGGAAAAACGGCGGTTTTTTAAAACCCATGATTTTACCCTTCAAGCTAGGGCTAGGAGGACGACTCGGTTCCGGCCAGCAGTGGATGCCGTGGATTCATATCCATGACCATATTGCCATAGTCCTCCATTTACTGGAGAAACCTACTCTTGAAGGCATATTTAATCTGACGTCTCCGAATCCGGTGACCAACCAAGAGTTCACTCGAACTTTAGCCGGTATACTCAACCGACCTGCATTTTTACACACCCCGGCATGGGTGTTAAACCTGATCCTCGGCGAAATGTCGGAGCTATTACTCGGTGGACAACGAGCCGTCCCCACACGAATTCAAGACGCAGGATTTATCTTCACATACCCCACATTGGAAGTAGCATTGCAAAATATTCTTACAGACTGATGGCAAGCTATGCGTTGGTTTCTGTTTGGCAAATTGAGGCTCCGCTGCGACAGGTATGGGAAGCGCTTTGCCAAACGGATAAGTGGCCGACGTGGTGGCCTTTTGTAACCTCTGTAGAAACTATTTCCTGCGGGAATGATCTCGGGATCGATTCAGTTCATCGCTACTGCTGGGAAACCTGCTTACCTTCAGAACTCCTGATCTCACGGAATTTGTTTTGATACCTTCGTAGGAGGGGCTTTAGCCGCGATCTTGGCCGAGATCGCGGCTAAAGCCCCTCCTACGGAGAGAAGTCGTTATTTTAGGCTCAGAAC
>JAZGGE010000396.1:0-10110 GCA_036480195.1 Methylococcales bacterium | reverse complement strand
CCGGGCGTTTATTTCTTCGAAGTTGATACCCGCTTGTGATGTTTTCTGTAACCAGCAACCATCGGTGAGTATAGTCGGCGCAAATTGCTCAATTGCCCATAGATACACTGCCCGATCAAGCTTTGGTGGCGAAACAAAGGGCTTGTAAGAGCTCATTTCCCTGTTGTAAATATCGAGAATTCGACGTTCAAAGGTCTCAACATCGTATTCAAAATATTGCAAGGTATTAGAACGGTTCTTGTTCAATTTCGCAGTGCTTTTTCTTAGGATCTTTATCACAAACTGTTTTGCTAGCGGCAGAGCATGTGGAAACAAATCAACATTTACCAATGTATGGAACATTTCCCGCATTTCTGATTTTTTTATCGTTTTTGCAGGATTCTTTTGATTCCTTCTCATCTTTATTGGCGTTGATTTTTTCTCCCTGATTCTGCCAATCGAATTACCAATCCTGGTTCTTAATATCGCCGGCTTTCTCTGACGTTCGTGAGTCATCCATTGTTGAATCAGGTCGAGGTCATTTTGATTGAAAACACCGAACATGGAACCTCCAAACGCCGTGGTTTCGCGGATGAATTTGCTCTCAGAGGGGGCGTCCAGATCAAAATAATCCGAAGCAAGCAATGCGTTTAGAAAACTATCCCCATTTCCTTCAATGGCTCCAAACCAGTCGTCCAGATTTCTATTATCTAGCTTTACTCCGTGGTGATGACCTATTGCAAACGATGATTTTTGCGTAAATAGTGCGAGTACTTGGGTGCGCAACGACAAAGGATGTTTGATGCTGTAGGTTATTGTGTCGAACAGTTTTCGCTCAGCCTCCTGGTACAATGTGAACCCTGAGAGAATTCTTTGCCATTGTTGACTCTGTTTGTTGCTGTCAGCCGCATATTGTCTGAGATATGTTTTTACTCCTTCAATAGTAATATCGCGCAGTTCTAAAACTTTTTTTCCTTCAAGATGAAGCATAAGATAAATAGGAGAAAGCCCAATTAAATCAAGGGATTCCGTTGTGACGACCTGAAAGAAACGCGATAATCCAAATACATGAGCCAAGGTATAACCCAGGATTTCGGGAAGAAAGCATCTCGGGAACTGGGCCAGGCAAAGCTGTATCACCGGTGGTTCAAACGCCCGATCAAGGGTATCGGGTTGTTCGGAAAATTTCCAGGATGTTACTTTAGGTACATCGAATTCAAGTAAATTCAATAGGGTACGGTAACGGTTCCCCATGTGACGAAGGCTATTGCCATTCCCGGCAAGAAATCCAAAAATTTTGAATAAACAGCTAGCCAGCTCAGTATGGCAGGTAGCGGCCTGAGACGTGGATTGAAGCCAACAGCCTTCTACAAGTGCGGTCGGAGTATACTGGCGCAAAATGTTCTTGCATTGGTAAGGAGTCGCGGCTTCGACGGACTGTCTCTTTTCGATTGCATCACTAAGAAATTCTTCCAATAGTGCATTGCTATAAGGGCTAGTAGTATTATCGCGACTGTGTTCAACTTTCTCACAATATGCTAGCAATTTATTGTAGGCAACTACTAAAACACCCGGATGTTGTTCGATATTGACTAAATAGTGAAACAGCAAACGATCATCACTTTTTGTATAGTCTTTTGATTGTTCACACAGAATAGCATCAAATATCGGCTGATAATCGCGCTGTTGCCCACCCATAATCATAATGACTCGACACCCGGTTTTACGAAAAGATAGTCATCAATTACCAGCGCATCCAGACCACTCGTCATAAAAACACCTACCGCATCTTCTACAGAATGGACGATGGGTTTGCCCATCACATTGAAGCTGGTATTCAAAAGCAAGGGAATTTGGGTTATCTGATGAAATTCCTGAATAAGGTCGTAAAATGGCCGGTTCCATTCCCGCTTGACCGTTTGCAGACGACCGGTATTATCTACATGAACTACTGCGGGAACTTTGACAATGACATCTGCACGAAACTTTAGGGTTCTCTCCATATAGGGAGATTCCTGATAACTCTCGAAATATTCATCACCAAATTCATGCAAGATCGAAGGGGCAAAAGGACGAAAATGCTCGCGAAATTTTACCAATTGGTTGATTTTGTCTTTCATTAAAGGATCTCGGGGATCTGCTAAAATGGAACGATTTCCCAAAGCCCTGGATCCGAATTCTGCCTTACCTTGTATCCATCCCACCAGCTTACCTTGGGAAAGAAGTTTCGCTGTTTTTCGGTAAATCCTGTCGGAAAATTGCTTTGAACCGGACATTTTTCCCATAGTAATTATACGTTCAGCCGTATTAACAGACATTTTCGACCCCAGGTAAGGTGAAACTATTTGCCTTCGTGTTGAAGCTGTGGGATTCGCTTTATAATAAGCCAGAAATGCTGCACCCAAAGCTGTGCCATCGTCGGCAGGTGCCGGGGGTACGTGCAAGGATGTGAAAGGCGTCTGTTGTAGAATTTGACCATTGAAGGACGAATTAAGCGCACAGCCGCCGCTTAAAATAAGATTGCTTGAGAAACCGAGTTCAAAAAAGTTGTTGAGTATTTTGGTGATTAACCCAGTATAAAAGTACTGTCCCGTGTAGGCTAGATCTGCAAGAAATGTTTCAGTCGCGCTATTTTTTAGCTGTTCTATTCGGTGTACACCGGAACGGATTTGATCCAGGTTTTGGCTAAACCCACATCCCTCAATAGTGATCATGGCCTTAAACAGGGCGAAGACTTCCTCGTTTTGCCTTCCATAAGCAGCTAATCCCATAACTTTCCATTCCTCACCTTTTAACCAGTCGAAGCCACAAAGCTCAGTGAGTTTCATATAAAAAAACCCGGGGCTTTGCATCCCTTTAAGTTCACTAATCAACTCGACCTTGTTGTTTTTGTAATGATAAAAGGCCATAGCCCCCCGTTCACCATAAGAATCCACAACGATGCAAGCAGCATCTCCAAAAGCGCTACCATAACAACCTGCCGCCGCGTGGGTTAGATGATGGTCAAAATGTAAAAATGAAACGGTACTTTTAGGCAGGTCTTCGCGAATCTTTCTCGCCAGATTAATGCCTCCAGACCTCATGCTCTTGATCTGGCTAGCCAGCATGTGAAAAATCTTGTATTTTTCGATGAAGGCTGCGTATTGATTAAATCTTTTTCTCATCAGACCGGATGGGGTGAAATAATTGAGGCGGGTACATACTGCTTCGTATAACGGACGTCTATTATTCCAGTTAAACGCCACGATAAATTCAGACTCGGAATCACAGTATTTTAGAAGTAGATCACTGATCCTATTCAAACTATCCGGTTCACAATTTACTGCCCTTTTATACTGCATGTAACGTTCTGTCGCTTCGGCAAACAACACCTCACCTTGATCATTGATAATTGCCAACGCCGAGTCGTGATACGTGATAGATAAACCGATGTAGTACTTTTTCATCACATCTCTACTTTATTTTTTTAGTTAGATAGAATAGATTGGAATTCGGTTCCCCTGAATCCCCATTAAGGAATAGGAAATAAATAACTTATACATTCTAGCTTGCCTTTTTGTCCGCCTTCATCCGTATAGCAACAGTTACGTAGCCAGCTATGCGCTCGTTGCTATACGAATAAAGACAAACAAAAATTCTGCGCCATAATGTACAATTATTTATTTCCCGTTCCTAAGCGGTGAGAATGAGCTGGAAAAGTATGGCGATCTTCAAAATATTTGATAGAACCAGGGACTTTAGCACCCATTCGATGTGCTTGATTGTACCTGCATATACATCGTTATTTCTAATTTTTGGACCCCACGGTATTTGGAGCGCGTTCTATTGGATACTCCCTTTATGGCTCACGGTTTTATTGGATACTTACGGTGGTTCCGAGCTGCGATGTGCATCGTCCAATTCAGCCGGTTGGCCATTCAATTCCTTACTTTACATTCTTGCCGCCTTACAAATCATAAACTTTGTTCTGCTACTGGAAATGGCCTTCCAGTTACAATGGAATACAAAGAGCGAAATTATCATCAGCCTTGTAAACCTTTATGCGATTAAGGTGATTTGCGGCACCAGTTCCAGCTTTTCAGGGATCGTTGTAGCACACGAAATTATTCACCGCCGACAATGGTATATGAAGTGTATTGGTCGGTTCCTCCTCTCCTTGATGCTCTATGAACATTTTTTTACTGAACATATCAGGGGTCATCATCGAAATTTCGGAACTGCTGATGATCCGGCGACCGCGAGATTTGGTGAAAGTTTTGAATCATTTTGGCGCCGTACGGTGCCGGGACAGTTTAGACACGCCTGGCAGCTAGAAAACAAGCGTCTTGGCTACAATGGGGAATTGAATCTAAGAATTATTCAGCATCGGGTGATGCAAGGAGTTTGTTTTGAAATATTACTACTTTGCGCAGTCACTTGGTTTTACGGCGTCGTTGGCGTCGTGGCATTTCTCATTAACACTTTTGCCGCAGTGCGAAAATTAGAGGCCGTCAACTATATCGAACACTGGGGGTTGAGCCGGGAAAATCGAGGCCTGAACGCTGCACTTTCTTGGGATACTGATTCCTGGTTTACCCTGCATACTTTAGTTGGACTTTCTCGTCATGCGGATCACCACAGCAGGGCGTCTAAACCTTATCAAAAGTTGTGCTGTACAAAGGAAAGCCCAAAATTACCCTGCGGTTACTTTGGCTCCGTTTATCTGACCATGACCAGAAATAAACGGTTTCAAAAACTGGCGATTGAAGAACTAAAGAGGAGGCGTTTGGGGCCTTACCAGGGGCTTTCGGCAAGGTAAGAAGACGGTGATCTACGGCGCAATATGGTCGCGAAGCCCAAATACAGATGTCCGTGCAGCAATCACCGCTGTCTGTTTACTTATCCACTGAACTTGAAGCCCCGGCATAGTTGGAGTCAAAAGGGCAGCCTATATCCGCTCCAAATATTCAATCATCATCTGTGCGCTGCGGTTATTTCGGTACTCGTTTACATTCAACCGATAGGCCGTTCTTATCTTCTGACATCCCAACCAACTTTCCGGCTCATCCACGAAAAAAGCGACCGCATCAATCATGTGACTACAAGCAATTTGCCGCAAAGAAAACTTTAGGTGTTTCTGCCCAATAATCCGGCATTGAAGCACATCGAACTCCCCATCAAAACAGGGTTCAGGGAACCCCTGACCCCAGGGTCCGGAACTTTGCAGTGTTTCCGCAAATTCCAGCAGCAATTGTTGATCATCCAATTGACCATCAGTATAGACAGCTTGCTCGAGATCCATATCCTCTGTATGACGCCGCACAATTTCGTCAAATGCAAGACTGAAAGCAGGATAGTCTGATAGCTTTAAACTTAAACCCGCAGCCATGGCGTGTCCACCAAATTTTGATAAAAGCCCTGGGCGAGCAGCCGCGATTTCGCTTAAAACATCTCTTATGTGAACCCCGGGGATAGAACGGGCAGAGCCTTTAATCTCACCTTCTTCGGAAGGTGCGAATGCAATCACCGGACGATGTGTACGATCTTTTATTCGGGCGGCAAGAATACCAATAATGCCTTGATGCCAGCCATCATCAAAAATGCAAATTCCCATAGGAAGATGGGTATCGTCCTTTTGTTGAAGCCGCTTTAAATGATCCAGCGCTTCAGATTTCATTCGATTTTCCAGTTCACGACGTTCTTTGTTCAAACCGTCTAGCTTGCTCGCCAAAATCTTTGCCGTATTGTCATCGTCTGCGAGAAGACACTCAATTCCCAGGGACATGTCATCAAGTCGACCCGCTGCGTTTAGTCGTGGTCCAATAGCGAAACCAAGATCTGTGGCAACCAGATTATGTCGCTCCCGTCCCGCAGCCGCCAGCAATGCTAGTATTCCAGGCCGGGAACGACCGGCTTTGATACGCTGCAATCCCTGATGGACTAAAACACGATTGGTCTGATCCAAGGGGACGACATCAGCCACGGTGCCTAAGGCGACGAGATCAAGCAATTGCCCAAGGTTGGGCATAGACACACCATGCTGTTCGAACCACTTTTGCTCTCGCATTCGCGCACGTAACGCCATAAGAATGTAAAACATCACACCAACACCAGCGAGAGATTTGCTTGGAAAAATATCATTCGAGAGATTCGGATTAACAATGGCATCGGCGGCAGGCAGCTCGTTACCCGGCAAATGGTGATCAGTAATCAGAACCGTTAACCCTTTGTCTTTTGCTGCAGCCACTCCTTCCAAACTAGATATTCCATTGTCCACTGTTAACAAGATATCGGGTTGCTTCTCGTGCTTGTCCAAGGCAACATTGACAATCTCCGGAGTGAGTCCGTAACCGAATTTAAAACGATTCGGCACCACATATTCAACAGGTTCCATTCCAAGCAACTCAAGCCCTAATTTAGCCACAACACAACTGGTAGCACCATCAGCATCAAAATCCGCGACTACCACAAGACGTTTACGCTTTTCGATGGCTGTCAACAACTCCTCTACCATCACGTCCATACCTGTCAAAAGCCAGGGATCGGGAAGACGCGCTAGTGAATGATCAAGCTCATTTTCAGATTTAATATCCCGTGCCTGATAAATACGTTGCAGAACAGGGTGAAGATGATCGAGAGAGGATTGATCCGTTAGTTCGAATTTCCGACGGCGGATTTTTTTAGGCACTGAGGTGTACTTGTGACTTTACAATACATCCAGGATAGCGCTTCTAACAGAATCCAGGGTCGCCTCAACAGGTACAAGATTCAATGCACATTGCTTGATAGCAGTATCCGGATCTTTCAAACCATTCCCAGTCAAGGTACAGGTAATACGGCTTCCTTCAGGTATTTTAGCTGCTTCAAGATCATGCATTAGGCCAGCCAGGGATGCAGCTGAGGCGGGCTCGCAAAAAATCCCCTCCTGTTCGGCAAGCATTTTTTGTGCTTTCAATAACATAGCGTCGCTAAAACAATCAAACCATCCGCCCGATTCTTTTTGGGCGTTCCACGCCCCCTCCCATGACTGGGGATGACCAATACGAATTGCTGTTGCCACAGTTTCCGGATCATCAACCATTTCGCCTTTGATAAAGGGTGCAGCGCCTTCTGCTTGGTAACCACACATAACCGGACGGGATTCCACAACAGGCTGAATTCCATTGGTTACCGTTGAATATTCCTGATAACCTTTCCAGTAAGCGGTAATGTTGCCAGCGTTTCCCACCGGGAGGCAGTGAAAATCCGGAACGAAGCCCAGTTCATCGATAATCTCGAACGCAGCAGTTTTTTGTCCGTCAATCCGAAACGGATTAATGGAATTAACAATATCGACGGGAGCTTGCGTGGCGACTTCTTTAACCAATCGCATACCATCATCGAAATTACCTTTGATCTGGATAATTTCAGCACCGTACATCATGGTCTGAGCAAGTTTTCCCAACGCAATTTTACCTTCCGGGATCAGCACGAATGCTTTGATACCCGCCCGTGCCGCATACGCAGCAGCTGAAGCCGAGGTATTGCCAGTCGATGCGCAAATTATGGCTTTACTGCCCTCCTCTACCGCTTTGGTAACGGCCATCGTCATCCCACGATCTTTAAACGAACCAGTTGGGTTTAAACCTTCATACTTAACATAAATCTCGACATCTTTGCCTATGGATCGTGGGATATTCTGCAGTTGGATTAACGGTGTATTCCCTTCCTCAATGCTGATAATCCGGGTATTTTCACTCACCGGCAACCGATTTCGGTAACGCTCAATTAATCCACTATTACGTCTTGATGTTGTCATATTTATATAACTTGGAGGTTTAACCTAACGTTTCCAGACGTATTCGCCTGACATCTCCACGAATGGTTTGCAATGCCTCGATCTCCGAGATAGCGGCATTCATTTCCCGTTCGAAGACGCGATGGGTCAATATAATAACGGGTAATTCTTTCTCTTCGCCCAGAGGTTCTTTCTGAATTAGTGCTTCAATACTAATGTTATGGTTCGCCAAAATTCGGGATACATCTGCCAACACGCCGGGGCGATCTTCTGCTGTTAATCGCAGATAGTAGGCGGTTTCGACATCATCCATGGAAACAACAGGTGTATCGGACAAGGCATCCGACTGGAACGCCAAGTGGGGCACACGGTTATCCGGATCGCTGGTCAAGGTTCGCACCACATCAACAATATCCGCCACCACTGCTGAAGCCGTTGGTTCGGCACCCGCACCGGCACCATAATAAAGCGTTGGGCCCACGGCATCGCCTTCCACTAACACGGCATTCATCACCCCATCCACATTAGCAATCAATCGCCGTTCAGGTATCAGGGTAGGATGAACGCGCAATTCAATACCTTTTGTATTGCGACGGGCGATACCAAGATGTTTAATGCGATACCCTAATTCCTCAGAATAAGCCACGTCGGCTCGGGAAATTTTGGTGATTCCTTCGGTGTAGACTTTATCGAACTGTAAGGGAATTCCGAATGCGATGGATGCTAAAATTGTGAGCTTATGAGCTGCGTCGATTCCTTCCACATCGAAAACCGGGTTAGCTTCCGCGTAGCCCAGAGCCTGCGCTTCCGACAACACATCAGAAAAATCCCGGCCTTTGTCCCGCATTTCCGTCAGAATGAAGTTCCCTGTGCCATTGATTATCCCGGCCAACCACTCGATGGTATTTCCGCTCAGCCCTTCTCGAATGGCTTTGATGATAGGAATTCCACCCGCTACCGCCGCTTCAAAGGCAACTATCACGCCTTTTTCACTGGCTTTAGCAAATATTTCGTTGCCATGGAGTGCGATCAGCGCCTTATTTGCAGTAACAACATGCTTTCCCGCTTCTATAGCCTTCAGAACCAGATCTTTTGCCAACGTTTCACCGCCAATCAATTCGATTACAATATCAATTCCTGGATCGCTAACCACTGAAAAGGGATCCGTAGTCAGTTCTATGCCCTGGGTATCACATATCCTATCGAGATTAAGGTTCCTTGCCGAAGCCTTGGTAACAATTATTTCCCGCCCGGCCCGTCGTGTAATTTCGTCAACATTTCGGGACAATACATTGACGGTGCCGCCTCCGACTGTACCCAAACCGAGTACACCCACCCTTACTGGTTCCAAATCAGCCTCTCCCATAATTCTTTTTAGCCATCATTCCCAAGCATATTTTTTATTCCCCGAATAGCTTGCCGTGTTCTATGCTCATTTTCAATTAAACCGAACCGGATATGGTCATCTCCGTATTGACCAAATCCCATACCTGGAGATACAGCAACTTTTGCTTCTAGCAATAGTTTTTTCGAGAATTCCAAGGATCCCATTGCTTTGTATTGTTCTGGTATCGGCACCCAAACAAACATAGTAGCACGTGGCTTTTCCACTTCCCATCCTGCACTGTTTAAACCATCACACAGAACATCCCGACGCTTTCGGTAAACTTCACAAATTTCCTGCACACAGCCTTGAGGCCCTTCCAGCGCACTGATGGCTGCCACTTGGATAGGGGTAAACATGCCATAGTCCAAGTATGATTTAATCCGGGTCAATGCTGCGACCAACTCCGAATTTCCAACCATAAATCCAACCCGCCATCCGGGCATATTATAGCTTTTCGACAATGAGAAAAATTCTACCGCAATTTCTTTTGCTCCCGGTATTTGCAGTATAGAAGGCGCCTTATAGCCATCAAATACGATATCCGCATAGGCTAGATCATGCACAACCCATATTTCGTATTCTTTCGCGATAGCAATTACTTTCTCGAAAAAGTCTAATTCAATACACTGGGTCGTCGGGTTGCCTGGAAAATTTAGCACCAGCATTTTCGGTTTAGGCCAAGACGTTTCTATCGCTTTTTTCAGTTCCTCGAAAAAGTCGATACCAGGCATCAGGGGAACATGACGAATATCACCCCCGGCAATCACGAAACCATAGGGATGAATTGGATACGAAGGGTTTGGCACTAACACCACATCTCCTGGCCCGATGGTTGCTAGCGCAAGATGTGCCAATCCTTCTTTTGAACCAATGGTGACAATCGCTTCACGTTCATAATCCAGGCTCACATCGAAACGGCGTTGATACCAATTGCAAATGGCTCTGCGTAATCGGGGAATACCCTGGGAAACAGAATAGCGATGGGTAT
>JAZGGE010000395.1:0-5997 GCA_036480195.1 Methylococcales bacterium | reverse complement strand
AAGTAGTGGGCCGTCAGGGATTCGAACCCTGGACCAATGGATTAAGAGTCCACTGCTCTACCAGCTGAGCTAACGGCCCGTCAATAGATAAGAAAGATGAAAGAGGTGGGGCGAGAGACGGGTTTTGAACCCGCGACAACTGGAATCACAATCCAGGGCTCTACCAACTGAGCTACTCCCGCCATAATTATGTATACCTTTTATAAGGTATAATTGACTAGATTTGGCACGCTTGGCAGGATTCGAACCTGCGACCCTCGGCTTAGCATACCAACTACAGCTTTCGCTGCCCCAGAAGGGTTTGTGGTCTGGACTATCTCTTCACCATTTCAGGTGCTGCACGTATAGTCTCTACGGATCCTTCCGACAAGATTTGTTTTGCCGTATGGGAAATTCTACCTTTTGGCCAGGGTATTCTCAAGTACTAAAGACCCGAAAAATCGTCTGATCAAATCCTTCAAATTTCCAGGGTTAGTTATCCTGTACGCATATTTGCGTGAACAAAGATTAGTGTCACCCTAAGTTTCCACGGGATTACCATCAGCATTATCTGTTAAGGCTTCCCCGTTACAGTGCAGTCCACTCGGCAGGTTTCGTTTCCCCGCAGAGGCTCCTAATTGTTTCAGCCGCTAAACGGCTTTGCTAAAAGGCCGATGCTCTATCCAACTGAGCTACAAGCGCAAAAAATGGTCGGGGTAGAGAGATTCGAACTCCCGACATCCTGCTCCCAAAGCAGGCGCGCTACCAAACTGCGCTATACCCCGAGTGAGCTTATTCCTAATATGGATAAGCTATTTCACTAAGCCTAGGAATAATACGTTAACTGAAGACTTTGGTCAATCTGCAATTTTCAACTCAATTTTATGCATTTATTTTTCTCATAATGAGACTGTTTCGCTGAAGCACTTGGTTTTGCTGATTTTGGAGATTATCTGGCTCCTGAAGAGTAAAAATGAGTGAAAAATTATTTGGTTTTTCTTTCTTCCTGGAAGCCGTTTTAGTTCAATATTTTAGGCTGTTTTCCACAAAATATTCACATTTTTTCCACCGGGTTAAACACAGGATGTTGTGCTTGACTCTATTCGAAAACACAAGCTATAGTGTATTAGAGTTTTGATGCACTATGCTTTTCGCGCTCATCAAAGCGTGCTTAACTAATAAGGTTCTTGGGCGTGATAAGTATATCGTATCGTGCATCTTGCAAATCTTGCAAACAGACCCGAAGGAGGGAGGAACATGGAAAAAGAAACCGTCATTAACGATATGAAATCGGCACCTGTCATTTCTGCCGAGCCTATCCATACATCTGAAATTCAATCCGTCGCTCCAGGAGATGTGCGGGTTATTCGACGAAATGGCAAAGTCACTGCATTCGACGGCAATAAAATTGCTGTAGCGATTACCAAAGCCTTTCTTGCGGTAGAGGGGGGTAATGCGGCAGCCAGCAGCAGGATCCACGATGCCGTCGCGGAACTCTCTGAACACATTGTTAAGGCACTGACCCGCCGGCTACCTAGTGGAGGAACGGTTCATATCGAAGATATCCAGGATCAGGTGGAACTTGCCTTGATGCGTAGCAGTAATCAGAAGGTTGCTCGGGCGTATGTACTTTATCGGGATGAACGTTCTCGGTTGCGTGCCGAGAAATCAGAAAAGCAAGAAACGGAAGAGCTGACAGGTCTTCAGGTTACGCTTGATGACGGTTCGAAGAAAACTTTGGATATCGGTCGGCTTGAGAAGGTCATAGCTGAAGCATGCCAAGGGCTTATTGATGTTGATGGTAGTTGGATTCTTAAGGAAACCCTGCGCAACCTGTTTGACGGCGTTCCGGAAAAAGATGTGGCGCCGACACTGGTGATGAGTGTTAGAACCTCTATTGAAAAAGAGCCAAATTATTCCTTCGTCGCTGCTCGTGTTTTGCTGGATAATATTCGCCGGGAAGGACTCACCTTTCTGGGGATAGCACCCCACGAGGCGACCCAAGAGGAAATGGGACAGCGCTACGCTACTTATTTCAAAGCATATATCCAAAAGGGCATTGAGTTGGAGCGGCTTGATAATTCACTGGCTCAATACGACCTGAAGAAATTGGGACAAGCCCTCAAGCCAGAGCGGGATCTTAACTTTAATTATCTGGGCCTACAAACTCTTTACGACCGTTATTTTATCCATCACGAGGAAACCCGCTTCGAACTGCCCCAGGCCTTCTTCATGCGTGTCGCCATGGGACTTGCCATTAACGAAATTGATCGGGAAAACAAGACGATTGAGTTTTACGAGCTATTATCCAGCTTCGATTTTATGAGTTCCACTCCGACGCTGTTTAATTCCGGCACCCTGCGTCCACAGCTTTCTTCCTGCTATCTCACCACAGTTCCTGATGATCTTGACGGCATTTTTAGTGCTATTAAGGATGATGCCATGTTGTCCAAGTATGCCGGAGGCTTGGGGAACGACTGGTCACGAGTTCGGGCCATGGGCTCTCACATTAAGGGAACCAATGGAAAATCCCAAGGCGTTGTTCCATTTCTCAAGGTCGCTAATGATACTGCTGTTGCGGTCAACCAGGGGGGTAAACGTAAGGGAGCGATGTGCGCCTATCTGGAAAGCTGGCACCTTGATGTGGAAGAATTTCTAGAGCTCAGAAAAAACACCGGCGACGACCGCCGCCGCACCCATGATATGAACACCGCAAACTGGGTGCCTGATCTGTTGATGAAACGGGTTGCGGAAGACGGACAGTGGACTTTGTTTTCTCCAGATGAGGTTCCTGACCTCCACGAGCTTTATGGAGATGCCTTCGAAAAGGCGTATGTCGCCTATGAGGAAAAGGTCGACCGTGGTGAAATAAAAAATAGCAAGCGTCTTCCCGCGGTCACCTTATGGCGTAAGATGCTTTCGATGCTGTTTGAAACCGGTCACCCCTGGATTGCCTTCAAGGATCCCTGTAATTTACGTTCACCGCAACAGCATGTAGGTGTTGTCCACAGTTCAAACCTGTGTACCGAGATTACCCTCAATACCTCCAATGATGAAATTGCCGTCTGTAATCTGGGTTCAGTTAACTTGTCCGCTCATATGACAGATCAGGGTCTTAACATGGAAAAGCTGGAAAAAACTATTTCCGTCGCAATGCGCATGTTGGATAATGTCATCGACTATAACTACTACAGTGTGCCCCAAGCACGTCGGGCTAATCTCAGGCATCGACCAGTAGGGCTTGGAATCATGGGGTTTCAGGATGCGCTTTATAAGCAGCAAATCTCCTATGCATCGGAAGAAGCGGTAGAATTTGCCGACCGTACCATGGAGGCGGTGAGTTACTACGTTATTACGGCATCCACCGACTTGGCCGAGGAGCGGGGCGCCTACTCCAGCTTCGACGGTTCACTGTGGAGCCAGGGCATATTACCCATTGATTCTCTGGCATTACTTGAACAAAGCCGGGGCAAGTATTTGCAGGTGGATTCTTCACAAACGTTCGACTGGTTTGCTTTGCGCGAACGGGTTAAATCGGTTGGTATGCGCAATTCCAATACCATGGCAATTGCCCCGACTGCGACAATCTCTAATATCTGTGGTGTTTCCCAGTCCATTGAACCCACCTATCAAAATCTATTCGTGAAGTCGAATCTCTCCGGTGAATTTACGGTAATCAATCCCTACCTGGTGGCGGAACTTAAAAAGCTGAAATTATGGGATGAAGTCATGATTAATGATCTCAAATACTATGACGGCAGCCTCCAACCCATCGAACGGATACCGGCAGAGATCAAGCGAATTTATGCCAGCGCGTTTGATATTGATCCCCGCTGGCTTGTGGAAGCCGCGTCACGCCGCCAAAAATGGATAGACCAGGGACAATCCCTCAACCTCTATATGGCAGAACCCGATGGCAGCAAGCTGGATAACCTATACAAACTGGCCTGGGCCCGGGGTCTTAAAACGACGTATTACTTACGCAGTATGGGCGCGACCCACGTAGAGAAAAGCACCCTTGCTGACGGCAAACTTAACGCTGTTCCAAGTGCAGGGGAGACCGAGGAGCCGAAAGCGTGCTCGATCGTAGATCCGGATTGCGATGCGTGTCAATAAATGAATACTACTCAGGAGGAATAGACTATGTTGAATTGGGATGATCCACTGGCCAGCTTATCAACAAATCAAGAAAAAAACATGGAACCGGTTAAAGTCCGCCCCGGACAGGGTTTGCAAGATAACCCGACTTTAATGCAGACAGCGGGAGAAGCACCCTGTGTGAACCCCGATCCCGCGATGGATCGTAAAGAAAATACCGATCTTCCGGGCAATGGGGATGTGGAAATGTCGGAGGAAATTACCGAAATACCGCACGGTAATGTGGGCTTTGAAGATATTGAAATGGGCGCAGACCGGATACGGGTCGATGACAAAAAAATCATCAACTGTCACGCTGATCTTAACCAACTAGTGCCGTTTAAATATCAATGGGCCTGGCAGAAATACCTGGATGGTTGTGCCAACCACTGGATGCCCCAGGAAATTAACATGACTGCGGATATCGCCCTGTGGAAAAGTGAAACCGGCCTGACCGAAGACGAACGCACCATCATTATGCGTAATCTGGGGTTTTTTTCCACAGCCGATTCCCTGGTCGCCAATAACCTGGTACTAGCGGTTTACCGTCACATCACCAACCCGGAATGCCGTCAATATTTACTGCGCCAATCCTTCGAGGAAGCGGTGCATACCCACGCCTACCAGTATGTCGTGGAATCCTTAGGGATGGACGAAGGGGAAGTCTTCAACATGTACCGCGAAGTTCCCGCCGTCGCCCGAAAAGCGGAATGGGCTTTGCCTTTCACCCAACATTTAAGTGATCCTCACTTCTATACGGGTACACCGGAAAACGACCAAAAATTCCTAAAGGAAATGATTGCATTCTACGTGATTTTCGAAGGCATCTTTTTCTATGTGGGATTCGTGCAGATACTCTCCATGGGCCGCCGCAACAAAATGACCGGCACTGCCGAACAGTTCCAATATATTCTCCGTGATGAATCCATGCACATGAATTTTGGCATCGACGTCATCAACCAGATTAAAGTCGAAAATCCGCATCTCTGGACAGAAGGATTCAAAAGCGAAATGTTGCAGATGATCCGCGATGCGGTCGACATTGAAATCCAGTACGCGTTTGACACGATGCCGCGAGGTGTCGTCGGGCTTAATGCACCGATGTTTAAGGAATATCTGGAATTTATTGCCAATCGACGTTGTAATCAGATTGGGTTGCCAGAGCAATATCCGGGGGTGACTAATCCGTTTCCGTGGATGAGTGAGGTATTGGATTTAAAGAAGGAGAAGAATTTTTTTGAGACTAGGGTTACGGAATATCAGACTGGGGGGGCGTTGAGTTGGGATTAAATCGATGTTGGGTTTGATATGATCATACTTCCGACTCCGTCTTCTGGATGTCATGTCTAAATTAGGGTTATCCTTCATAAGGAAAGACAGCAAAGGAGTTTTGTCAAAAGGCAGTGAATGAGGTATCTAAAATCGGTTAAGAACTGGTTAGCATTGAAATAAAGATCATTCAAATGAGTACAACTGAAATAAAAGAAATGAGTACGATTGAACGTCTTCAAACGATGGAGGCTATATGGGACTCTCTGCTACATGATGAAGCTGAAATGGAATCTCCGGAGTGGCATAGGGAAATTCTCATAGAGAGAAAAAGGAAAATTGAAGAAGGTAAAGCAGAATTTACTTCGATTAAAGAATTGAAGAAACGCTATAAGTGATAAAGATCAAAGATGTTTTGCTTCTTGAGGAGGCTATAAATGACCTTGAGGATGGAAGATTCTTCTATGATAAGCAGGAGCCTGGTGTTGGTGATTATTTTTGGGATAGTTTGCTATCTGATATGGAATCTTTAATCATTTATGCAGGAGTTCATAGCAAAAAGTTTGGTTTTTATCGAATGTTCGCAAAACGATTTCCATACGCGATTTACTA
>JAZGGE010000394.1:0-5119 GCA_036480195.1 Methylococcales bacterium | reverse complement strand
AATAATCCTATGATAAACATTGACATAATATAACCTCTTTTGATTCTGCTCTATCTCACATGGTGAGTTCTGTTAGTCAGACGGAACTTTCCCACGTAATGAGATTCCGTACTGTCTAGGATCGGGGAAATGTGAAAACACCCCACCCTTGCCACGACATTTCCTTCTATCTTTTACCTGGATCCGTGAGTCCAGGGCGAATGTAGAGTGCAAGATATTGGTTTCACGGCGGAATCAGAAAATCTTAGCTTCACCCATCGGTTAAGCGGGCATTTTTTGAACCGCTGTGGAAACAAGAGCTTGTGCTATGTGCCGTCATAGACTCACGGATCCAGGTAATAGCTAGAGGTAAGGTTATGAATATAATAAATAAAATAGAAATGCTGATTTCAGATCTTGGGTCGCTTTTTAAAGTTTCATTTAATCATACATTTTCTTTTATCTTTTTAATGTTGAGTCTTTATGGCTCAATGGCCAGAGCCGATTTCACATCAACGGCTCAATCAGTTCATAGCGGTAAATGCCTTGATCTTACGAATGGATTAAATACGAATGGGGCTAATGTTCAGCAATTAGATTGCAATGGCAGCAATGAGCAAAGTTTGACTTTCATACCCATCGCCGGAAAACCCGATGTTTACGAGATCAAGTTTGTTCATAGTGGGCAATGTCTTGATGTGTCTGGCGGTTCAACCGAGAATGGTGCATCACTGATCCAATGGCCTTGTCATAATGGTCTCAATCAGCAATTTAAGCTCAGTCCTTTAGGTAATAACACCTATTCACTAATCTTGCAGCACAGCAACAAAGTAGTTGATGTTGCGGGTATTTCAAACGAGAATGAGGCGGATATTTTTCAATGGGGTTGGCTAAATGGTGATAATCAGAAATGGAAAATATCAATTGATAACACAAGCAATGCGGCTATTCTGGGTCAATGGAGTAATGTCATTACTTGGCCGCATATCGCAATTGCAGCGGCGAGCCTTCCTGACGGACGCATCTTGACATGGGCTTCCAATGAGAAGACCCGGTTCCCGGTAGCAGCGCACTTTACCCATTCTGCAGTTTTTAATCCAGCCAACAACAGTTTTCAAACAACTAATAACCCTAACCATGACATGTTTTGTGCTGGTATTTCACTTTTAGAAGATGGAACAGTGCTTGTGTCAGGTGGTAATCCTCAATTAAAAAATACCAGTCTGTTTAATTCCAATTCATCAAGTTGGTCTGCGGGTCCCTTGATGAATCAGCAACGCTGGTATGGTACCAATTTAACATTACCCAGTGGTGAGGTCTTCTCTACGTTCGCCAAGGGCGCTAATAATTCTCCTGAAGTCTATACGCCGGGAGCGGCCTGGACTGATGTGCCGCTAGCCAGTATGGCTGATTTATGGAATGAACAAAACCTTGTTAATGCCAGTCCTTATCCTGCTGACCAGAGTACAGATAGTCAGTGGTTCGCCTTTATGAACGTTGCCCCAGACGGTAGAGTGTTTCATTCTGGCCCAACCCAAACAATGCATTGGTTTAGCACTGACGGTGGTGGCGATGTGGTAAATGCAGGAACAAGATTGAATGGCGACAGACATCGCCAATATGGAAGTTCAGTCATGTATGATGTGGGTAAGCTTCTGGTTACCGGAGGGAATGATCAACGTTTAAACCCTTCATCTACTGCAACTGCAATGACAATTGATATTAGCGGTTCTGCTCCTATAGTGACTTCAGCTCAATCGATGCGGTTCGCAAGGGTGAATCATAATTCGGTCATGTTGCCAACGGGAGATGTATTGGTTATTGGTGGAAACAGTAGTGGTATATTATTCAGTGATGAGGGTTCTGCTTTAACGCCGGAACTGTGGAATCCTGAAAATGGCCAATGGAAAAATATGGCGGGTATGGCAGTCCCTAGAAATTATCATTCTATTGCTTTGCTTTTACAAGATGGCAGAGTGGTGTCAGCTGGGGGCGGTTTGTGTGGAAGTTGTGACGGAAATCATCAAGATGGCCAAATTTTTTCTCCGCCATATTTATTCAATGCGGATGGGTCTGCAGCTGAAAGACCTTCTATTAACTCAAGTCCAGCAACGACTACAGCGGGTGATTTCTTTACCGTTTCAACGACCGATAGCGTTTCGCGTTTCAGCATGATTCGTTTGTCGAGTACTACGCATAGTATAAATACCGATCAACGGTATATGTTTGTAGATTTTCAACCCCAAGACGGCAATAGCTATGAGCTAGTCATGGATGAAAATCCGAATGTTTTGGTGCCTGGAAACTATTGGTTATTTGCGATCAACGCGCAAGGTGTGCCATCAGTTGGACGGGTAATTAGAGTAGTTCAAAACCCATAGCAGAGTAACAGTCAGTCGGACAATCGATTACTCATCGTATTGATGAGATTACACCATCATAGATCAACACAATCACCAGGGGCTATTGCTCCTGGTGGTTGTCAAATTGCAAAGTTTAGGATTGTTGTTATAGCTCTTTTTTATAAGTTTGCTTTACTGCTGCCAATCTTGGCTGTGGCAGATGCTTCAAAAAACTACTATCCGCGAACCAAATCAACCGATGATGGACACTTAAGCTTAAATATTAAATCACAAACAACACCTATCCCTTTTAATAAGCTACATAGCTGGATAGTTTCTATAAAGACCCCTTCAGGCGAGCCAGTTCAACCCCTGGAAATTTTAATCGATGGAGGCATGTCTCGTCACAGGCACGGTTTACCCACTCAACCGCAAGTCACTCGTTATTTGGGGGCTGGTAAATATTTAATCGAAGGTCTCCAGTTTCATATGATGGGGGTATGGCAATTACGCTTTGATTGTCTGGATGATCTGGGGTGGCATCATGTTACGTTTAATCTGTTGATTGGATCACCCAAAATCGAAACTGAAGAAGCCTTGGGTACGGCAGAAATTTCAGTGATTAAAGGTTTATCGTTAAAGCCGGGAAGTGTGCCGCGTGATCCTTCCAATGCGGTAGCTGATAACTCTGAAGCAGCAAAATTGGGGCAGGCAATCTTTTTTGACCCCATTTTTAGTCGAAACCAAAAGGTATCTTGTGCCACCTGTCACCAACCGGAACGGTATTTTAGTGACGGTCAGGCACAGTCACAGGGTTTATCCAAAGTTAGTCGAAATGCTCCCAGTTTAGTTGGAGTTGCTTTTAATCAATGGTTTTATTGGGATGGTCGGCGCGATAGCCTATGGGCGCAAGCACTAACGCCATTTGAAGCTGCGCAAGAAATGGGATTAACCCGTATTGAAGTTTTGCAGAATATTGCTAACAATCCCATCTATTCTGGTGCTTATAATGCCCTATTCGATGCTCTTCCCGAATGGATTATTCAGAATAAAGCACGGGTTAAACCTGCGAGTCCAATGGGGAGTAATGTCGAAAAATCAGCTTGGAAAACAATCCCACCTCGCGATAAACGCGCTATCAATACTGCCTTTGCCAATATAGGTAAAGTGATTGCCGCCTATGAACGAACATTATTGCCCACTCGTGCTCTTTTTGATCACTATGTTGAACTATTGGTGGCTGGGAGAAAGGATGAAGCCCAAGTAGTTTTATCACCCAAGCAATTCGCAGGAATGAAGTTGTTTATTAGTGGGAGATCTCAATGTTTGACCTGCCATAATGGACCATTGTTAACTAACCAGGGTTTTCATAATATTGGAACCGGAGTTAATGGAGAAAATATTCGAGATATGGGACGTGTTTTAGGGATACAGGCAGTATTATTGGATCAATTTAATTGTCAGGGACGTTACAGTGATGCACCTTCTACAACATGTGAAAAATTAAGGTATCTTAATCGTCAGGAAATTGGTGCATTGATGGATGGCGCCTTTAAAGTTCCTTCCCTAAGAAACCTAAACCATACTGCACCCTATATGCATGATGGTCGGTTTGCCACAATTCTTGAGACACTAAAACATTATCAAAATCCACCTGATAAGACTAAATTGATCCACGAAATTAGTAAGCTTGATCTGTCTGACAATGATCTAGAAAATCTTGCAGAATTTTTGCAAACGCTATCAGGATCTGTGGCAGTCTTTCCTGAGTGGCTTAAGCCGCTATCTCATTGAGACTGAGGTGGTATCAAGGCCGAATCTTATCTATTCTATACCTTTCGCGCCGAAGAATACCCGTTTTGAGTGGGTAGATTCTCGTGAAGGGCTAGGCGAAGAACCGCAGGAAGAGTCATCCCTTTCAAGGTTCTACAACGACGCTCTTCATGAAAAGATGCGTGCTGAAAATGGGTATTCTTCGGCGCGAGAGGTATAAAAATTACATTTCAGCTAACAGCATCTCTATCATTCTTTCTGCTTGCGTGAGATAGCTTCCCCCAAAGAGGTTCAAATGATTGAGTACATGATAAAGGTTATAAAGCGTTTTTCGGGTTGAATAATCTGGGTCGAGGGGGAATACATCATTGTAGGCGGTATAAAAAGCTGGTGAGAAACCACCGAATAGTTCTGTCATGGCTATGTCTGCTTCCCGGTCTCCATAATAGCTTGCCGGATCAAAAATGACCGGATTGCCGGTGTTGTCCGCGGCATAGTTTCCACCCCAAAGGTCACCATGTAGTAGAGAGGGGCAGGGGGTGTAACGTTCGAAAAATGTTCCCACGTTCTCACAAAGAACAGCACCTTTGTTCTGTAATTGGCCCGAGAATCCATTCAAATCGGCTAGGTCTAATTGGTGGTGTAAACGGGAATCAGTAAAGAAAGTGTTCCAATCCTTTGTGGCAGGATTAGGTTGTGAGGTTGAGCCAATAGTATTCTCCATGTTCCAACCAAACGAACTCTGTTTTGTGTGGTGCAGTGCCGCGAGCTGGCGACCCAGTAGATCATCAGATCTTCCATTGCTGGAGTGGAGATCAATGTATTCCAATACGATAAAGGCTTCGTCATCGGTGGTTCCAAAGCAAACTGGTAAAGGAACCCTGACACTTGCATTGTTCGCCATTTCGGTGAGCGCTGCGTATTCCGCTTCGAACATCCCAACCCGGTTCGCTTGATTCACTTTAATAAAATACGAGATATCGACTCCTTTTAAGTGATAAGCGGAATTAATACAGCCACCTCCA
>JAZGGE010000393.1:0-4530 GCA_036480195.1 Methylococcales bacterium | reverse complement strand
AATTACTTATGGAAATTTACTAAATGAAAAAAGGCCTAACAATTAGCTCCAGCGGACAATTTACAGCGCGTTTCGTTTGGCTACGCCAAGCCTCAACACTCTGTAAATTGCCGCTGAGCTAGGCGTTGAGGCTGTAGAAAAACCCTAAAAAAGCATAAATATTTGTTACAATGACTCAATATAAACGGAGTCATGTAAATGCCAAACTTTATGTCTTATGATTACAATCAAAGCTCTATGGTTGTCATAAATTATCTTGATCAATTGCAGCCTGGCACCTTCGAACACGCTATCCATTTCTTAATCAGCAACAAACTTGATCTATCGGTTTACTTTTCAGCTTATAATAATTCAGACAATGGCCGCCCTGCTTATGATCCCGCCATTCTTTTAAAAATAATCTTATTTGCCTATTCAAAAGGTATTACTTCAAGCCGTGAAATTCAGTGGTGCTGCGAAACCAATATTATTTTTAAAGCCTTATCCTGCGATACTGTACCGCACTACACCACCATTGCCAGTTTTGTCAGTGGCCACACGCAAGCCATTGAAGAGCTGTTTGAACAAATTCTTTTTACCTGCGATGAACAAGGTTTACTAGGTCACGAACTGTTTGCCATTGATGGCTGTAAGATGTCATCCAATGCGTCTAAAGAAGTGTCCGGTACTTTTAAAGAGCTGGAACAAAAGCGGGATAAAATTAAAAATCTGATTAAACATCACATAAAGGAACACCAGAAACTGGATAAAGATGAGCCTCGTGAAGATGTGCGAATAAAGCGCGCTAAGCAGGCCGCTGAAACGTTAACAACAGCTTTCGATAAAATTGATAAATTTCTAAAGACGAGCCGCCCAAGGATGGGAAAAGGCCGGATACAAAAGGAAGTTAAAAGTAATATTACCGATAATGAAAGCGCCAAGATGACCACCAGTAAAGGCACGATTCAGGGATACAATGGCGTCGCTTCTGTGGATAAAAAGCACCAGATCATCATCGATGCCCAAGCCTTTGGTGAAGGCCAGGAACACCATACATTACAGCCTGTACTGGAAACGATCAAGGATCGTTACAAGCGATTAGGTTTTAGTGAAAATATCTATAAGGACAACATCATCGTCACTGCCGATACGGGCTTTGCCAATGAGGCAAATAATCAGCATATGCACGAGAACAACATAAACGGCTATGTGCCGGACAACCGATTTAGAAGTCGAGACCCTAAATTTGCAAACCAGAGAACAAAATATGGAAAGCGATCTGATTATAAAAAAACCAAACCGATGAGCGTAATACCTGCCAGTGAGTTCAACCTTGATCCCAGAAATAAAAGTTGCACCTGCCCGGCAGGTGAAAGCCTGTGGTTAAAAAATGAAGGCATTGATAAGCGGGGCAATTATAAGCTCTTTTTTGAAGGCCGCCTTAGCAAGTGCCGAAACTGTGCACTTAAGAAACAATGTATGACAAATCCTGATTCTGCAAACACACGCACAGGGCATGGAAGGCAAGTTTCCTTTATATTAGAGAATAAAAGAGCGCCTAATTTCACTGACTGGATGAAGCATCGTGTAGACAGTGATAAAGGTAAGCTCATATACAGCCATCGAATGTCGGTTGTTGAACCTGTGTTCGGTAATATTGGAACCAATAAAGGGCTTAACCGATTTAGTTTGCGAGGAAAGCAGAAGGTACAGGGGCAATGGAAGCTATTTTGTATAGTTCATAACATTGAGAAGTTAATGAATTACGGTAAAATGGCCGCATAGCGTCACTCAGATGGCATCATTGAGAGCAAACACAAGAAAACGATACAGCAGCTCAAAATTGATTATAAAAATAAGACATGCCTTTAGTAGGATTTTTAATTTCAGTGAAAACCACAAAAGAAAATAGTGGTGCAGATCACTCGTGCTTCTATCGGGTTTTTCTACATCCTCGTTAGCTTAAAGATAGATCCTAGACACATTAAATTATGTTAAATATTGGCGCATCCTATTCAACTTTATCATCAGCCGATTTACTGGAGCACGTAGTATCTCAATATTATGTTGATAATCCCATCAGTTGTGAGTTTTGGCATCGCGGCATTAATGACACATATAAAGTTAAGTCAAATACTGAAAGTTATACCCTGAGAATTTATAGAAAAGATTGGCGAACACTTCCTCAAATCAATTTTGAAGTTGATGCTCTGAACTATTTGCATGATAAAGGGGCTAATATTTCATATCCCGTAAAGCGGCTAGACAATGAATATGTTACGCCACTCAATACGCCCGAAGGTTTGAGGTATGCTTTAGTCACATCTTTTGCCGAAGGAGAGGAGCTGTCCTATGACGATGTGCAGGATGCCTATATATATGGCGTAAATGTCGCAGACATTCATTCATTATCAGCGGGGTTTTCTTCAGAGCATTTAAGGTTTGAGCTTGATCATATTCATTTGCTATCTGAACCACTTGAATACATAAGGCCGTTCCTCACTCATAGGCCTGAATGTTGGACATTCATGAAAAACTTTGGTGCACTGTTACTGGAAGTAATAAAGGACACGCATCATAAAAGCGTAGATTATGGACTATGCCATGGTGATTTTCATGGTTGGAACGCGCATAAGCATAAGTCTTCAAACACCTTAACGTTCTTTGATTTTGATTGTTGTGGCTATGGATGGCGAGCATATGATATTGCAGTGTTCCGTTGGGACGCTCGACTTGAAGGTAAGGAAAGCGAAAGGTGGGAAGCTTTTGTCAAAGGGTACGAGACTAAGAGGAAGATTTCTGATCTTGATTTAAAGCTTACAACCGCATTTGTGGCGATACGAGATATTTGGCTAATGGGTCTACATATGTGTAATGCTGAAGATTTTGGTCGAGGCTTTCTGGATGATGCCTATATTGATAAGCGCATTAAATTTTTAAAAACTATTGAAGAAGAGCATTTTGCATAAGTTTTTTGAATCAAAGCTAACAATCGCATCCAGCTGACCGTAAAAAGCGTCACATTTTTTGCGAAGCAAAAAAGTGCGCCTCTTTTTACGTCAGCTGATGCGGGCGTTAGATTTCAAATAAATACCACGGCAGCTATTATATACAAGTGTTCATATTGAGGTGGTTAAAATGTCATCTGCAAAAGAAGATATAAAACAGGTGCTTGAAAATCAACCCGATGATAGCTCATATGATGAGCTTCTTAGGGAATTAGCATTCAAGCGCATGGTAGATAAGGGTTTGGCTGATGCTAAACAAGGGAATGTTGTATCCAATGAGGAAATGCATAGTCGAATCCAATTATGGCGAAAATAACATGGACGAATGAAGCTCAAAAATGGCTTAAAGATATACATGATTACATCGCACTAGATAATCCAACGACAGCTAGTGGGGTAGTCGAGGGGATTTATAAACAAAGCACAAGTACTAAAGCAGTACCCTGATATCGGTTATAAATATGAACACCAATCAGGAGAAGACATTCGAATCTTACTGTACGGTCATTACCGTATCACCTATTTAAAAAATTCAGACGGTAATATCGATATTCTGGGCATTTTCCATGGGGCGCTAGAAATTGAAAACTATCTTATTTAGGTTGAAATCTAACCAGCTGCTCCAAGCGACGCAAAAACTGCGCGCTTGTGCAGTGCGTTATATTTTTTAGCAAGCCACAAATTGAGTAGTTAACACCAGACTTGACAGGGTACTCCATTGGAGTATGCTCGTACCTATATGATTACTGTTGCGGAAACCGAGCCATTTCAACGGAAGGTTGGTCGGCTTCTCTCTGAAGATGAAAAATCAGAGTTAATTGCCTATCTATCAATGAACCCAAATGCTGGCGTTCTTGTTCAGGGAACGGGAGGCATAAGAAAGCTGAGGAGGGCGTGAAGTGGTCGAGGCAAAAGCGGTGGGGTTCGAGTTATTTACTATTTCCATAATGAAGACCTGCCGCTATATCTATTAACACTGTTTGGGAAAAACGAAAAAGCCAATATCTCAATGGAAGAGAAAAAGCTGTTGTCTAAGGCAGTAAGAGAACTTGTGAAATATTGGAGCCAAAAGTCATGAGCAAAGCATTTGAAGAAATTAACGCTGGTCTTGGTGATGCCATCAAGCATGCCAAAGGCAAGAAGAGTAAAGTAGTAGTTCATAAGCCAGAAACGATCAACGTGCAAGCGATACGAAAGAAAACGGGAATGAGTCAACAACGTTTTTGCGCAACATTTGGGATATCGCTGGGAACTTTACGTCATTGGGAACAAGGACTCCGTGCGCCGAGAGGTGCGGCCAGGATTTTGCTTAAGGTTGTAAATAAAAACCCTAAGGCGGTTATCAAAGCTATTAACGAATAAAAAATATAACCATAAAATCAAGCGGACGTCAAAATGACGCGCCGCATATTTTGGCGTTATGTGTCTAAGATTGACGTCCGCTATCGATCCAGTACCCACTCGTGACTTGGGATATTGTCGATGCCATGAAGAGCGCAATCAGTTGGAAAATACCGTATTATAATGGCTCCAATCCTAGAAT
>JAZGGE010000392.1:0-2672 GCA_036480195.1 Methylococcales bacterium | reverse complement strand
TTGTGCTGGCAAAACTGCATTCTTTTATTGGATCGCGGAAAATAGCGGAAATGCCCCCCATTAACTCCATACCGGCCTGCGGAAAACTCGGTGACAACGCTCTTTCTCCAGAAAATTCACTAAAAATCCTGCATGATGCAAAGGATCAGATAAATTCGGCGATGGAGATTTTTTAGGCAATAGACCTTTACGAATGCGAGAGCAAAAGTCATACTGCATCGTCTTTTCATAATAATACGTAACCTCCTCTTTCCCCATTCGCTAGATTTCGAATTGCAATATCGCGGCTAAAGCCCCTCCTACATAAGGAGTAATGAGGTCAGGAGTTTTAAACATACCGTAAAAGTCTCGTAGGAAACTACTAACAGCACAATACACCCCTATGACCAATCCATTACTTGAACCACACAACCTTCCACCTTTTTCTCAAATCAAACCTGAGCACATTGAGCCTGCAATCACTCAAATCCTTGACGAAAATCGCAATGCAATCAATACGCTCTTGGAAGCAACAAAAGATTATACCTGGGAGAATCTGATTCAGCCCATGGAACAACTTTCCGACCGTCTAAACAAGGCGTGGTCGCCGGTAGGCCATATGAACGCAGTTGTAAATAGTGATGAACTCAGGGATGCCTACAATGCCTGCCTGCCGAAATTAAGTGAATATTCAACCGAAATTGGCCACAATGATAAGCTCTATCATGCCTATCTGGACGTTTCCAACCACCACGATTTCGCAAGTCTGGATCTTGCGCAGCAGAAAATCATCAATGATGCCCTACGTGATTTCAAACTATCAGGAATCGCATTGAACACGGAAAGTAAAGCCCGTTTTAAGGAAATCGAACAGCGTCTTTCCAAGTTAAACAGTAAATTCGAAGAAAATGTTATGGATGCCACTCAAGGATGGCGTAAAAACATTGATGATGTTAATAACTTAAAAGGACTTCCCGATACCGCCCTCGCACTTGCTAAACAAACCGCTGAGCAGCAAGAACAACAGGGCTGGTTATTAACCCTAGACTTTCCTTCCTACATCGCTGTTATGACTTATGCGGATAACAGGGCATTACGTCAGGAAGTATACGAGGCGTTTTGTACTCGGGCATCCGACCAGGGGCCGTTTGCAGGAAAGTGGGATAACACTAAAATAATGGAAGAAACTCTGGCACTACGGCATGAAAAAGCGGGTTTGTTAGGATTCGACAGTTTCGCCGACCTTTCGCTGGTTACCAAAATGGCGAATTCACCCGCTCAAGTATTGAGTTTCCTGTATGACTTGGCGAAACATTCTTTGCCAGTTGCCCGCAAAGACCTGGAAGAACTACGAAGCTTCGCTATTCAACACTGCGATATTGACGATCTAAAAGCATGGGATGTCACCTACATTTCCGAAAAATTGCGCCAGCATCGTTATGATCTTTCCCAGGAAGAGGTCAAAACCTACTTCCCTGCTCCCACCGTAATTTCTGGACTATTTGCTGTAGTAAACAAATTATACGGCCTGGATATTCAGCCGCTTGAAAATATTGACACGTGGCATCAGGATGTCCGCTTTTACGAAATACGCGATCGTAACGGCCAGATCAGAGGGCATTTCTATTTGGATTTATACGCCCGTCTAAAAAAGCGGGGTGGCGCCTGGATGGATGAATGCATCACCCGGACAAAGCTTGAAATGGACATCCAAATCCCGGTAGCCTACTTGACCTGTAATTTTACACCACCCACCGGCGAACAACCGGCATTACTCACTCACGATGAAGTCACCACCCTGTTTCACGAGTTTGGACATGGTCTCCACCACCTTTTAACCCAGGTGGATTATCTCAGTGTTTCTGGTATTCATGGCGTTGAATGGGATGCCGTTGAACTCCCCAGTCAGTTCATGGAAAACTGGTGCTGGGATCGCGAATCGCTGGATCTGATTTCAGGTCACTTTGAATCCGGTGAAAAATTGCCGACTGCCCTCTATCAGAAAATGCTCGACGCGAAAAATTTCCAATCAGGCATGTTTATGATCCGACAATTGGAATTCTCAATTTTTGATTTCCTAATCCATCAACGCTACGATCCAGAGAAAGGTGGTCACATCTACGAAATTCTCGACCAAGTACGGAAAGAAGTTGCGGTTCTCATTCCACCCGACTACAACCGCTTCGCCCATAGCTTCAGTCACATTTTCGCAGGTGGTTATGCTGCCGGGTACTACAGCTACAAATGGGCTGAGGTTCTATCTGCCGACGCTTTCTCGCTGTTTGAAGAAAAAGGGATATTCGATTCGGATACCGGCCAGTCATTTCTGCACAATGTGCTTGAAAAAGGCGGCAGCCAAAATGCCATGGAACTTTTTGTTGCATTCCGAGGACGGGAGCCCGAAATTGATGCGTTGTTGCGCCACAACGGGATTGCGGCTTGAATTTGTTTGACCGACCAGAATTTTAAGTAATCGCTATGCTCTCCAGTCCTGAATTTATTGGCTATATCGCTGCGGTACTAACGACCATCTCATTTTTACCTCAGGCTATTCTGACGATAAAAACAAGAGACACAGAATCTCTTTCTCTGAGTATGTACAGTCTTTTTACGTTAGGTGTGTTGCTTTGGTTAGTCTACGGTGTTTTTATATCGAATAATGCCATCATCTTCTCGAATGCGGTCACGTTTGT
>JAZGGE010000391.1:0-22501 GCA_036480195.1 Methylococcales bacterium | reverse complement strand
AATCCATTTTGTGTCAGATTTCTCGATCATTTGAGGCGAATGGTGGGCCTATTTTAACGAAAATGATCGGAAAATTTGGCCAAAATGGGCTTTTCCGCAGTAGGTTCTCTATTCTCGGACAACCTCCTAGGTTTATACTCTCGCGTTTAAAATATACCTATTATCGTGGAGGTTAACTGTTTCATGGAAATTCGCTTTATAGATCCCGCTACAGATTTTTCTAACGGTCTGGAAGTCATTCGAGCCTATCATCGGAACTTGCTTGCGAAAGGGCAGGAATTACTGTCTTTGGTGGAGGATCTCGCCACAGGTGGAATGACAAAAGAACTTGCTGAACAGTGTATTGCAATACATTGCCACTATGCCCGAACCACCATCCTTCATCATCAGGATGAAGAACAAGGCCTATTTCCCGTGATTATCCGGAAATCGCCTTTAATAGATGGCATGATCGAACGGTTAGCCATTGATCATGGGGAAATTGAGGAAGCCTGGGAGGAAGTTTCTGAGCTATTGGGAAAGCCGGAGCAACTAACCGATGTCGAGACCCTGAAACAGCGAGTCGGAATTTTCGAAAAATTGTTAAGGGAGCATTTGACTCGGGAAGATGAGGATTTTTTACCTCAAATAGAGTTGTTGCTAGATTCAGAGCAACTCAGAAAAATGGGTGGCAGGATGGCGAAACTAAGGAAGCTGTCGGTTTAGGAGGCTGTTCGAGAATAGAGAACCTACTGCAGAAAATGTGGGTTATTGACACATCAGGGATGTAAGGCATCTGGCCGAACGACTAGAAAAAAATACCAGTATTTGGAGTGAGTTGCAATCAATTTGCCTTTGCTCTCCCAGAAAGAGTATTACAGGAATTTTAAGCAGGGCTGCGTGCGGGGTAAGGAGCCAGTACAATATGTGCGGCGAATTCGAATTTATAAAGTTTTCCGGACAAGAAGTTAATATTTGGGAAATCGGTGTAAGGTATAGTTTTGTATGAAATAAGTCGTGGATCGTCTCGCATTGTAGGGTGATTAGTCACGAAAATATCATTACTTAAACCCTGACTTTTGATGAAATGCGGTTATAATATCAACTCTTTATTGCAACGTGTGTCTGGCGGGGAAACTTTCTATTTTAGAGGTTCTCAATGGTTGATCACGAGTCGCCGTACTGAATATATGCGCCCGTAGCTCAGCTGGATAGAGTAACTGGCTTCGAACCAGTTGGTCGGGAGTTCGAATCTCTCCGGGCGCGCCATTTTTATACAAATATCAGAAGGTAACTGAGTTAACTGACGGTAGCTTTTGTTAGAAATTACGGTGATATACCTCCTTCCGGTTAGTTTTTTAATTTCAAGCTCCACAATTCTCGTTTCGTTCCCCAAAGGACAGCCGGTTACCTCAGACTGACGCTGCTGTTTGTAGACCTCATTTTTTTCTTGACCAAGGAAGTCAGAAAAGTCACCATAGCGCTTCAGAATCGGATGAACCGTTACAACAAACGATCATCTTGCCGTGTGTTACGTTCCTACCCCTACGCCCCCTATGTCAGGACATGCCTCTCGCGTCCAAGAATACCCATTTTTAGTGCGCATCTTTTTGCGAAGAACGTCATTGTAGAACCTTGAAAGAGGTGACTATTTTGGCAAGTTCTACGCCTATCCCTTCACAAAAATATACCCACTCAAAACGGGTATTCTTGAACGCGAAAGGTATAGTTGTCGCTTCTTCTTGAGTTAACCCTTTGATCGCCCACTTTTTCATAAACCTCTTCGAATCGCATTAGTTGGCCTCTCCGACTCATGCCTTCTCCTTTCGGATAAACATAAATCGGACGGCTTATTTGGTACAAAACTGGAAATTATTTGAACTCGTGACAGTGACCTGAAAATAGTTGTATTACATGAAATGACTCGTCTAGAGATTGAGTTACAGGAAAGTTCAATACGACATTTGACGGAGTGAGTCAATTGTCAATTCGTTTTACAGTCTTAATTTTTCGCATTGGCTGAAAGTGGTGGGAGGCTTGTAAAGAGTGGGCTTGTCTGGGAAATAATATTTATGGCCGGAGTATTGCCTTGGTTTCTGAATATTCCAAAAATAGTAATAATATTATGGTGATAAGCGGTTCGCTGTCACCCTCAGGTGAAGTAAAGAAGGTTAGAGATCCTGCCATGCGAAATTTTCAAGTAAAGAACGTCCTTGATAGCTTAGTACCTTTCTGCGGTATTTTTTTGCTGTCATATCTGATAGGTATGTCGATGCTATCAGTCGCTGAAGATGAGATGACATCTGTTCATGTTGTTCGAACGATAAGCGCTGCGAACCTAAATATTTCCACTTTATCCGGATTAGCATATTCTAATAAAAACGGTGGTTATTTTATTCTTACCGGTCGAGAAATTGAAGATGCGCCTGATCTTGGGTCAGATCCATTAAGAATTCTACCTAAAAAAATGATTGGGCCTGAGAACTTCGCTATAGCGATATCTGATTCAAAAAATATTGTTTTTGATGCCACGGTTAACCGCCTGCTGATTCATAGAGTCGCCTTCGGCGATATTGTTGAGGTTGGAATACACTCTAATGGTGATGTATCGCCGACTCTATTGACGAGTATTACTCTACGGTCGTTAGGAGTGCAAAGCATTAAAGGGATGGGCATTGATTCTGACAGAGGCAGACTTTTCCTTTTGGAGGGTGATACGAAGAGGGTTGTAATTATACAGACCGGCGTGAGTTCAAGGTTTGTTAACGCCGGGATAACGGAATTTAACTTGAATGGCATGGGTTTAGGTGATTTGACTGCTATTACATTCAACCCTTTGAATGGTTTACTTTATCTGTTTGACGCGTCGAATATGACGGTAAAAGAACTATCCGTCACAGGTGAGTTAAAGAATAGTTATGATTTTTCTAATTTTAATCTTAAGAATCCTGGTGCAATGGTATTCGCTCCAAGTGGAAACCGAAAGGATGCTCCATCAGAGACAAATTTGTATATTGTGGATCAGGGTAGCAGTGATGCTGGGCTTATAACAGAAGGTCAGGGACTTATAGAGTTTTCCCTCATTCAGGAAGCGACTTTGGATCCTCTCTTGGCTGAGGTTTCGTCGGTTCCTACTGTTCCAGTCTTTCTAGTCCAAACTATCGATTCTTCACAGTTTAGTCCACCTAGTCCGGATACTAGCGGTATAACTTACCTGAAATCAGCCGATGCACTGTTGATTTCCGATTCAGAGGTTACTGAAATTCCATCTCTTTTTTCCGGAGTTAACATTTTCGAGTCGACTGTTTCGGGTGTTTTACAAAACAGCTTTAGCACTACGAGGTATTCTTTGGAACCGACCGGCATTAGTGTTAACCTCAGCAACAATCATTTTTTTGTATCCGATGATGATACCCAGGCAATTTTTGAAATTAATCCTGGATTCGATGGAATACACGGTACTCTCGATGATATCGTAACGTCGTTTAGCACGGCTGCTTTTGGTTGCCTGGATCCAGAGGGTGTTACTTATGCATCAGACGTAGGGCAAGGTGATCTGTTTATAGCAGATGGTATTAGTCAAGAGATTTATCATATTGGCCCGGGTTTTAACGGTGTTTTCGACGGCCAACCGCCAGTGGGAGATGATATCTTGGTTGGGCATTTTGATGTTGCTGTGCATCATATTAACGACCCTGAAGGGATCGAGTATGATTTGGCGAATGGCACTCTCTATATTTCAAGCGGAAGCTCTCGCCAGTTCAACGACCCAATAATAGAAACGGATATCAACGGTAATTTGGTAAGAATAATCGATGTATCGGGGGTGAACTATACCGTTGCATCTGGAATTGCTTTGGCTCCGGGTAGTCAGAATCCCAATGTAACCAACTTGTTTATCGCTGATCGTGGAGTTGACAATAATACTGATTCTAATGAAAATGATGGGCGAGTACATGAACTGACTTTTAATCAATTTCCTATAGTAAGGGATGGAGTAGATAAGGAGGTCGTTTTACCGAACACGGCAGCTCTCATGGGGTCGGCAATTGATAATGGCTTGTTTCCCCTGGATTGATTTCCGTGGTTTGGAGTCAGGTAAGTGGACTGGGAATGGTGTATCTTCATTCCTTGGCTTTAGTCCTTCACTTATTCCTCAAATGGAATCCACCACTTTAATATTGAGTAAACTATCGATGAATGTCATATCCAGGTGTTGCTCAACAGCATCAGCAAGGCGATTGATATCAACTTCCCTGCGTTGCTTATAATCTACATGATGGCACTCTTCAAGTCCGGCCCACATTAGTAAAGACCGACAAGCATCGCTGGATTCAAACAAGCCATGCAGGTAAGTGCCTATGATCTTTTTATCAGCAGAGATCGCGCCCTCTTTGCCTGTATCTAATTGCACGAATGCGTGTTGCAGACCGGGGCCGACTGTGATGCCAGTATGAATTTCATAGCCACTAATCTCAGAACCATCAGCTAACACTGTCCCACTAACATTGCGTAATAGTTTGCCTGTTTCGAGGGTGGTCTGTACATCGAGTAATCCCAGTCCGACACAAGAACCCGCTTCGCCCTCCAAACCTTGCGGATCATGAATGATTTCGCCAAGCATTTGGTAGCCGCCACAGATACCCAATACACGGCCACCATAACGCAAGTGCTTGTTGATGGCATCAACCCAATTATATTTACGTAACCAGTCAAGATCGGTATGGACACTCTTACTGCCGGGCAGGATGATCAAATCGGCGTCAGGAATTTTTTCCCCAGCATGGGTATAGTGTAAGTTGATCTGTGGATGCATTTTGAGCGGGTCAAAATCGGTATCATTACTCAGGCGCGGCAATGCGGGGACAATAATATTCAGATGGGTATCATGGGTAGCGTTACTATCGTGTCGCGTGAGGCTGTCTTCACCTTCAAGGTGGAGACCATTCAGGAAGGGCAGTACACCGGTTACCGGCTTACCGGTTTTTTGTTCCAGCCAGTCAATACCCGGCAGCAAAAGTGCACTATCACCTCGAAAACGATTAATGACCATTCCCTTAATACGTTGGCGTTCACTGTCACTGAGTATTTCTAATGTACCTACGAAATGGGCAAAGATGCCACCCCGGTCAATATCGGAAATTAACAGGACAGGTGCATCCACTGCTTCGGCAAAACCCATGTTGGCAATGTCTTTACTACGCAGATTTATTTCCGCAGGACTACCGGCACCTTCTACCAGAATCACGTCATACTGATTTTTCAATCGAGTATAAGAATCGAGCACTGCCTGTTTCGCAATCGTCTTGTAGTCGTGGTAACTGCGGGCATCCATGTTACCGACCGAATGTCCCTGCACAATCACTTGGGAACCCGTATCGGTATTTGGTTTAAGGAGTACTGGATTCATGTCTGTATGCGGTTCAACCCCGGCGGCGAATGCCTGCAATGCCTGAGCACGACCAATCTCACCGCCATTGATGGTTACTGCAGAGTTCAACGCCATGTTCTGGGGTTTAAAGGGTGCGATATGCAGGCCTCGGCGTGCAAGTACACGGCAAAGACCGGTTACAAGCGTACTTTTTCCGGCATCGGAAGTTGTACCCTGTATCATCAATACACTCATGATAACTGTCCACCTTTTAGTTGACGATCTATTGCCAATGAAAATAACACCTGTTCAAGTCGTAGCCATTGCTGTTCTGCTTCAGGTAGCCCAAAGCGGAGACTGGCGGGCTGATGAAACAGGCGGGTAAGTATTCCGCTTCGTGCCAATTGCTCATGAATGATGCAAGCATCTATTGTTTTCACCCACTGGAAAAGCGCACTACCACCGCTGGGTGTATGGCCTTGAGCGTCAAGTAACTTGTGTAAACGTGGTTCAGCGTGGTGTTTGAGATATTCGCGTGTTTCTGTGTGCCATTCTGTATCAAGTAAAGCGAGTCTAGCAACGAAGCGCGAGGGGCCACTTATGGGCCACGGGCCGAGCATATCACTCAGGTGGGTCAGCAGCGTCGATTCTGCAAAAACAAAACCCATTCGAATACCCGCGAGGCCAAAGAATTTGCCTAGCGAGCGTAATACGATAAGTCCTTTCTGGTGCGTATGAGCAACGAGGCTATTTTCAGGTGTACTGTCTATAAATGCCTCATCAACAACCAGCCAGCCATCTCGTTGTTGTAATTGTGACTGCCAGTGCAGGCATTGTTCAACACTAAACCTTTCGCCGGTCGGGTTATTCGGGTTAACAAGGACGATGACATCATGATGTTTTGCAGCCTCGTCTATTTCAGCGGAAGACACGGGTATAATCGTAAAGCCAGCGGTTTGCCAGGCATGTGCATGTTCGGCATAGGCCGGGTCAAGTATCGCAATGCGTGAGGGTTGTTTACGCAGACGCGGTAAAGCCTGGATGGCTGCTTGTGATCCCGCAACTGGCAACAGGTGTTCGCTTCCATAGTAAGAACACGCGGCTTGCAGCAGTCCATCGTCTTCTTCGGGAAGACGCGACCAGGAATCAATCGGTATCCTGGTGACAGGCCACGGCCGTGGGTTCAGTCCGGTAGACAGATCCAGCCAGTCTTCTATGGGAATGTTGTACCTGCGAGCCGCTTGAATAAGTTTGCCTCCGTGTTCAAGCAAGGGCATATCCTCCAGCTACGAGCCAGGTGATCAGCAGCCAAACGCAGGTACCACGTTGAACCAGGTATATGGCTTGTATTATATTCCGGGCATGTGGTCGTTCTCCACAACCGATTACCGGGCAATCTTTAAGTTCACCATGATAGAATGTCGGTCCACCCAATTGCAGCGCAAGTGCTCCTGCTCCGGATGACATAACTGGGCCACCATTCGGACTTTTACAGTGATGTGCTTGCGTGCGCCAGCATTTCATGGCTTTTTGAAAGTGACCCAGACAGGCATAAGTGAAGGCAGTCAGCCGTGCCGGAATGTAATTTAGGACATCATCCAAACGGGCTGCGGCCCGGCCAAAATAAATAAAACGAGTTGTTCGATAGCCCCACATTGCATCGAGTGTGTTACTAAGACGATAAAAAACTACAGCAGGCGCACCGCCGATAGCAAACCAGAATAATGGCGCAAAGATAGCATCACTGCCATTTTCTAGTGTGGATTCGATGGTGGCACGTGAGATATCTGTTTCAGTCATTTTGTCAGTATCACGACTGACCAAGTGACTGGTATAGGTTCGTGCCTCTTCGATATGTTCTAACAGCAAGGCATCGACGACGCGCTGCGCATGTTCAACAAGGCTGCGCGCACCGAGGCTCAGGTAAAGAATGAATATCTCAAATATCAAGTAGGTGTTATAACGATAAGATACAAACGCAGTGAGTGCTGTTGGAGGAAAAACTAATAAGGCAAGTGAAATAGCACCCCTTGTTTTCAGTGTTGAGTTGGCCACATTTTTACTATTGGATTGCGTCTCAATGATCTGTGCCAACTTGCCGAATCCGACCAATGGATGCCAATATCGTGGTTCGCCAAGCAGTCGATCCAGAGCCAGGGCGGTAAGTATAGTAATTGCGATAGTCATTTTTCCATTTTCTCAAGCCATTGATCAATAAGTAATGAGTCCAGTGCGTAACTTCAATAGTGTTTTAACCAGCGATATTGTCGCTTGTCGTGGTTCTGATTACCAATTCCTGTTCGGGGGTTATTCATTAAGGCAACCCGAAATAAGTAACCCCCAATTTGCTTGTCTTTTTGTTTGTCTTCGGCGTTGCTACTTCGGTTCCATAGCTTGCTATGCGCCCTGCGTTGCGCCTTGAAGACAAATAAAAATCCGGCGCAATGTCGGTGGGTTATTTATTGCGAGTTGCCTGAGTCTTTACTAAAACCTGGGGAAGTGCGTTAGAATTCTTACCCATGTCGAATATTGAACAATACACAGGTGGCTATGCAAAGCACACCTTGAATGAATTTTCTAAACGTAGTCTCGATAGAGAAGGACGATTTTTTAAAGACTATATTGAGGCCGGTCAAATCATTCTGGATGTGGGCTGTGGCCCTGGTTCACTGAGTTTGCAGCTGGCAGAAAAAGTAGGACAACGGGGATTTGTTTATGCTGTCGATATACAAAGTGAACAATTCCCCTCAAAACATGTTGAGAATATCCATTTTCAACAGGCATCTATTTATGAGTTACCCTTTGAGGCAGATGCTTTTGATGCGGTACTGGCTCATGCGGTTCTCTATCACCTGCCTGATCAGCATTCTGCGCTTTTAGAATTAAAACGTGTACTAAAGCCTGCAGGACTGCTCGGTATTCGTGATGCAGAGTTTGGTGGTGATGTCTGTTTTCCAAAGGTAAAAAATCTGAAGTGGGCTTGGGATATTGCTGAAGCCTGTTTTGGCGTCGCCGGGTCCGATATCTATTTTGGACGTAAACAATCCAGCAGTCTGGTAGAAGCCGGTTTCGAAGTGATTGCATTGTCAGCCAGTTATGATATTTTTTGCGATCCTGTCGGTTATAGCCCCAAAGGTTTTGCATTATTCTGGCAGGACTATATTCAAAGACACGGTGCCAAGGCGGGTTACAATACTAGCGAAATAGATAAAGCCAAAGCTGCAATTACACTCTGGGGTAATCAAAAAGATGCTTATTATGGTCGCACGCGTTGTGAAGCAGTGGCGCGCAAACCTGTATGAAATCCGATAGCCTGGGGGTTGTTTTCCAGTTTACCGATTGCCATGTATTTGATCCGGCCAGTGATGAACACCACCAGGGCATAGATACCAATGCCAGCTTTCTGGCTTGTATGCAAGGTGCTCAACAGATTGGCACGCCCGAGCTATTAGTTTTCAGTGGTGATTTATCTAATGACGAAAGTCTGGCTTCTTATCGTTTTCTGGCTGAAACAATCACTCATTACTTCCCGCAGAATACTTGCCTGATTCAACCTGGAAATCATGATAATCTGCCCGCGATGCAGAAAATCTTTCCATACCGGAACTGTCAGATACAAAAATACTTTCGTTTTGGGCACTGGGCCGTGTACATGCTGGCAACACACCGTATAGAAGATAGCTGGTTTCACGCCAAGGTAATGCCAGAAGTGTATCAGGATCTGGATCAACTGGCAGCACAGGGTGATATTCAAAACGTGCTGGTATTCATGCATTATAATCTTGTCGAGTTAGAATTTCGTGGTATAGAATGCGGTATCACTGAAACGAATCGACTACGGCAGGCTATGCTGGATACAGGTAAGGTTCGCTGCGTATCTTCAGGGCATATCCACCAGGAATACCACTGGCTCGGAAACGGAATTATCTATACTTCAACACCGACCACAGGAATTCAATCCCGCTTGCCAAACGGAGAAGAAAGTAACGAATGGATTGGCTTTAAACGCTTTGAATTATTTTTCGATGGTAGTATTAGCATGGACACCCAACGGATCTGCCCACCTTTAAAGCATGAGCGGTTCGATAAAAATTAGGCGTTAATTGGTCACTCACGAATCCCGGTCAATTATTCCACTGTCGGATTGCGAAAGACTATTTCGTTAGAATTACAACATAAAGCCGAATAATTTAGGGTACCCCATCGAAATTGCCGTTATCCATCCGGTTAATACTGCGGTACTTAGGAATATGCCAATGCCAAGGAGTGTTCGAAATGCTATTTTCCTGAAGTCAACTCGAAGGCCTTGATCGCTCACCGTTTGATTCTCACTAAGAAATGGGAAGAACCCAATCTTTTCTTTTATCGGAATAATGAGTCCTGCCGTTATCGATAAAAGTACAGAAATGGTACCTGCGGTAAGGCTATTACACCAGGGACAAAAGAGGTGTGAGCGCTTGGTGAAATAATTACAATTTTTGGCCAACCCATTCCATGGCCAATTACAACCACAATCGAATAGCAAATCACAAAAAGGCGTCACCACTATTGACATGATAAAAAGTGTAATCAAGGCAGCGAAAATCCGATTATTGGTCATAGTTCACTCTTCGTCGAATTATTAAGACATTATATAGTGGATTTGTCCCAGAACTCCGTCAAGATTATCTTGATGGGGATATCCTGGTACTCCGTCAACATTGTATTGACTGGTATAGTCAGTCGATAAGCGGCCATCTGTGTTGTTGCATTCGCTTGAATTAGCCCTGCTAGCCCTGCGCTCGTGCGCCTAGCAGCTGACCACTTCTCAACTTCCTCTACCCGTCAATACAACATTGAAGCAGTACTAGAATCAGACTACCTGACCTCATCACGGTGAATCAAAAGGTTATAGACATTCATGGGATTTTGTTCTGAGCTTAGAATAACGACTTCTCTTCGTTGGAGGGGCTTTATCCGCGATCTCGCCCGAGATCGCGGATAAAGCCCCTCCAACGAAGGTATCAAAACAGATTCCGTGAGATCAGGGATTCTGAGAATAGACAGCGTAGCGCTGGGGCGGCCCTTTATCCAGATGTTCCAATTATTTGTACTGGATCATCATCTCTTTCCAACTTCTACAATAATGTCCTTCACGAAAGGTATACCTACTGAAGATAGGTTTTCTCGAGCGCGATCGGTATATACCATTGAAAAGCCTGATTCCAGGTCTTGTAGCTCCAAAATATTAGTGCTCTCCCTCCATAACTTCGATGGTAAGCTTTTAGATTTCCTTGTCCGACTATTTATACTAAAACAATAAGATAAAGCTTACGTAGTGGGTGATACAAAAACTTGCGAAAACGTAGGATTAAGATTACTCTTCCGTGTTGAGTTCTCTAGTGTGATTAGGGGAATACAGTAGGGGACTCAAGGGTTACATCAAAAATTGAATATCAAATCAATGGGGGAGAGTGATGATGAAGGGCTATTTTTATCCGCAAGATAAATCCATATCGAGTAGTGCAGCTGTGCTAGGGGTTATATTCATACTACTAAGCTGGATAGTAGTACCTTTGGCGCAAGGGCGCGATAGGCTCGTCAAAGAAGTTCAGAAAATAGAAAGTTCGGAATTGAAGGCCTTGGCGGTTTCGAATCTCGTTGGATTATTGGCTTCACCCAAGACTGGAAAATTTTTTATTCTTGATAGACCCCAGGTGGGGATTCAAACTGGGGATGAAACTGAAATCAAGAGTTTCAACCTGGATCGAGGAACAATCTCATCAAGTACGTTGCTCCCCGATGGTATTGCAGACCCTATTAATACAAGCTTTGATAAGAAAAATAGTCGGATCCTTGGACTTCTTGCCGACAATGAGCGGCTGATCAAAGTCAGTATAGACGCTAACGGAGTGAATGGGCAGACATTTAGTGAAACAAACATATCAAATGCAGTATCCTTGCGAAACCCCCAGGGCATGACTACCAATCCAGAAACCGGGGTTCTGTATATTCTGGATTCTGGGAAGATCGTCCGTTTGGAACCTGAGGAAAATAGCGAAGAGTTGGGTAGAACTCAAGCGAGTGAGATCACGCTACCAACAGAAACCGGTGGAGCAGATGAGCACCGTGGAATTGCCTTTAATCCCAGTGATGGACTGCTTTATGTTTTAAATCCTGTGCAGCAGAGACTATATGCCGTTACTGCACGCGGGGTTTTAGTTTTGACCCATGATTTATCAAATTTAGGTTTCTTGAACAGTGGCGCTATAATTTTTGCGGCAAGCGGTGACAGTACTGATAGTCCCGAACGATTGAGCCTCTACATTGCCGATCAAGGAATTAACAATGATAGCCAAAAAATAGTTGAAGTTTCATTGAGAGGATCCGTCCGCGTCCAGGCTCGTCAAGCTTCTGATCCAACCGTTACAGCAACGCTGATACAAGTTATTGATACAACGAGGTTTGTTAATCCAAATCCTCCGCCCTCAGTCTTGGCAAGCCCTGATCCCTCAGGAATTACCTATGTGCCGAGCCGGGATATTTTGTGGATCGATGACGGCGAGGTCGAAGAATCAACCGGGGCTCCTTCAGATCAATACAACGTATTTGAGGTTAACTATTCGTCGGGTGCGCTCGTTGCTGCCCGGTCAACTAGGCTAAACGATCCGGGAGGTGCGGATTTTTCTAATGAACCCGTTGGGGCTTCAGCAATCAATTATGTTGGCGATAACGAATATATGTATATAACGGATGATGATCCGAATGCCTCGGGACGAAAGATTTGGGAGGTTCACCCAGGATCGGATCGACTTTATGGCACTAGTGACGATAATCCTGTCGCCCGCGTTACCGATTTTTTTGGTAGCACCGATCCAGAAGGCATCGAGATAGGAAGAGGAGCTGGGGGGCAGAAGTTTCTTTTTATCGCGGACGGACTTGATAGCGAGATCTATAAGATAAACCTGCGTGGTAACCAGCGACTTGATGGGAGTGATCCTGTCAGTTCATTTGATACCCGTAGTGCCGGATTGAGAGATCCCGAAGGGATTGCATTCAACAAAGATACAGGTACTCTGTTTGTGATCGGTTATCCGGCTCACAGCTTGTTCGAGTTCGATGTAAACGGGGATTTCTTGCGGAAATTCAATCTTCCGGCTGCTGCTCCGCTGGTCAGGCCTGCGGGTTTGGCTTTCGCACCGAGCAGCATCGATTCGGCCAAAATGAATCTCTATGTTGTTGACCGGGGAGTCGATAATGACTCTAATCCTGATGAGAATGATGGGTTGATTCTCGAATTTGATGTTACAGCGGATAGGGGCGGCAACCAAGACCCAGTGGCAATTGACGATAACGTGACGACGTTACAAGATACGGTTGCCACCGGCAATGTGCTTGACGGGTCATTGAGCGGTGGATTGCCGGATCAAGATCCCGATGCAGATTCTATTAAGGTGACAGAAAATACTATTCCGAGCAACGGTACTCTCTCATCGGGGGTTACGTCGAATGGTACTTTTACCTATATTCCGAATGCGGATTTTACTGGCTCTGATTCATTTGCCTACACGATTACAGATGGTAATGGTGGTACAGCAACGGCACCAGTGAATATTACCGTCAGTAGTTCCAGGGTTGACCCTGTTAATCCCGTTAGTCCCGTTGGAGGGGCAACGTCTGTCGAGGTTGGCATTGCCACTTCGTCTGACGATGCGGAAGAGCACATTGAAGATAATGGTTCCGTCAATACCGGAAGTGGAGATATCGACCTTTCCAGGAGTGGTGGCGGCGCACAGGTGATTGGTTTGCGATTCCTTCCATCTATTCCGCAGGGTGCGACGATTCAAAAAGCCTATATTCAGTTCACCGCGGATGAGGCCGGATCCGGAAATATTACATTGTCCATTAGAGGTCAGGATGTTGATGATGCGCCGACCTTTGCTTCGGCTAGTGGCAATGTTTCTTCCAGGGCAGTAACAAGTGCTTCAGTGTCCTGGAGCCCCGATGCTTGGAGTCAGGGTGATGCGGGTCGTGATCAACAAACAGCCAATATTAGCTCGATTATTCAGGAAATTGTCAATCGTCAGGGGTGGTCGCGTGGTAACGGGCTTGTGGTTATTATAAAAAGTAACGATCCAGGCGATCTTGATAAACGCGAGGCTAAGTCATTCGATGCCGGAAATGCAGCCAAGCTGCATGTGGAATTTAATTCATAGTTCCTCCCCGTTTCGGCTTCTATCCCAAACAGCCTCTTATCTTAGGAGGCTGTTTTTTATTTCCCGTTCCTAACCTCAGGCTACCTGATCTCATCACGGTGAATCAAAAGGTTATAGAAATTCATGGGATTTTGTTCTGAGCCTAAAATAACGACTTCTCTCCGTAGGAGGGGGGAGGGGCTTTAGCCGCGATCTTGGCCGCGATCGCGGCTAAAGCCCCTCCTACGAAGGTATCAAAACAAATTCCGTGAGATCAGGAGTTCTGAACCTGAGAACCTGTTCAAGATTTCGATCAAGGGATGCAGCGCGCGAGGCAAAAGTGGTCGAAAAAGCGCAGCATACTAGTCGTATGTGAGCATTTTGAGACCACTTTCAACGCTGTGATGCGCTCTTCAGCGAGATCTTGAACAGGTTCTGAAAAAGCAGTTGCTCACGGTTTTCAAGTGCTTCGGGAAATGCCCACCAACCTGTGGGCGCGACCCAAGAATTTTAAAAGTACTTAAAAATTGATGTTTAACGCTACTTTCTCATCATTCTACAAGAAAGTCCCGCATCATCCCCAGGTCTTCATGCTCGAGATTATGGCAATGATACATAAACATGCCTTTAAAATCGTCGAACCGTTTCAGGAGCGTTACTCTTTCTCCCGGCATTACCAGGGCGATATCCTTCCAACCATTGTCTACAAATCCATCACTCAGGGTTTCAAAAGCATGTTTTGATCTGGAATTGATTTCCCTTTTTATAACTTGAAACTGTTGGCCATGAAGGTGCATTGGGTGTGGCATGCTCATCATTCCGCCCATTCCCTGGTAACCGTTATCAAATTGTATCAACTGTAGTGTGTTAACTGGAATTCTTTCATCAGGTTGGACGTCATTCATTTTATATGATCGGCCATTCAACAGACCGGCCATGCGGCGCATCGATAGTTTAACGACTCGTGGATTTTCTGCATTGACGGCATCTTCCAATTTATAGCGCGGGATCGAAGTCAGGCGATTGGGTAAAGTGCTGCCTTCATTTCCCTTACGTTCAATTCGAACTTTCATAACAGGGAATTTACCACCGTTAGGGAGTGCGCTACTGGACATCATGCCACCGCCCATCATACCACCTCCCATGCGTCCTCCCATCATACCGCCTCCCATCATACCGCCATGGCTTCCCTCAAATTCCAAGCTGCGCAGGGTGAGCTCTGAACCCACCTTGCGATCACTAAAATCCATCCAAAGCTCTCGGCGTTCACCTGGGGCCAGAGTAAGATAGTTACGTTTCTCTGGGCGTTCCAGTAGACTACCTTCCGTTCCAATAACAGTCATTGGGGTATTGTCATCCCAGGCGAGTTTATAAATTCTGGAATTGGAGCCATTCAACAACCTTAGTCGATAAGCTTGGCTAGCGACGGGCAAAATGAAATCAGGAGAACCGTTAATGAGAATTCGATCCCCCAGAAAGCCATGCATTCGGGTCATCATGTTATCTGGATACAATAACTGGTTGGATTTATCAAAACTACGATCCTGTATCACTAATGGGACATCGAATTCTCCGCTAGGTAGTCCAAGAGATTGTTCTTCGTCATCAGTGACAATAAACAGTCCTGCCAGTCCGGAATAAACTTGTTTGGCTGTTAGATGATGGGTGTGGGCGTGGTACCAATTGGTTCCGGCGGGGTTTCTAATCTCGAATTCGTATATAAAGGATTCTCCGGCATGAATGGCATACATCGGGTTGCCATCCATCTCTGCGGGAACATGCATTCCGTGCCAATGCATAATGGTTTGTGCAGCCAGTTTATTGCGAAAATTAATGCGGATTTTTTGTCCTTTATGGAATCGCAATGTTGGCCCTAAGTAGCTGCCTTGGAGATTAACAACACTGTCTTTAGATCCTTTGACGACTTTACCCTGAGTCTTCCATACACGGGTTTTTCTACCAGGTAGAATCGCAATGGACATAGGACGTGAAATGAGCTCGATTTCTACATCAGGATTGAAATTGGGAGAAGGTTTTCTTCCAATCCGGAGTTCTGCCGCGAGTAAAATGTTGGGTGCAATTGCCGCCGTTAAAGCTGTTGCTCCTGTACGCTGCAGGAATTTTCGTCTTTCTATATCTGTTTTAAAGTTCATGTTCGTAGCCTCTTCTTCCGTAGGGGATGGGTTATTGGAAGTACGTTTTGAAATCTAAGAACCAAGAGTTCTATACAGAATTAGAATATCATAAAAAGCTAATATGATAAACGGGAAAATTCTTCTGCACATAAGAATGCCCCTTTAAAGTGCGCAGGCGCTCTATTCTTGGTACTTCATCAATGCGGATTACGGGGGAGAACTTCTTCTATAGTGGTTGAGTTAATTCTGGTTCCTAATCTCGGGAAGTGACAAATACCCGCCCCATTCCTGGCGCTAGTTCAAAATCGAAAGGTGCAGGCAGGTAGTCCATGGCATATTCAGGTGAAATATCGATTAACGGTTTGCGGGATTGGACAAAGTTATATAAATCATCGGAATAGAAATGCTGTCGAGTCCAGGGGTCTTTGTTTAAGATGAAAAGGGCTTCATCCTGAGTTTTTCGGGAGGCTTTCCACATTAACAAAATGGCTGGATTGTCATAGTTCAGGATTTCAGAATGGCCATCTTCGAGGAAAAGCGGATGGTTGGTTTTGAGAGCATTTACATCCTTTATAAATCCAGTAAGGTCGATTGATGTTTCTTCCCAGTCATGTGGTCTGGTGTTGACAACATGGAGTGCTTTTCTAAAGCCAAATTCGTAACCGATGGGCATCATTATACCGGCGGAAAAAATGGCTGAAAAAAGATACCGCTGTTTTAATGCATCTACATTACCATCGAAATCTTCCAGCAGGCGCGGTGTATCGTGGCTTTCCGGGAAGCTGATGGAAGGGACGGTTGCCGAGATAAGCGCATATTGTTCCATGAGCCAGGGACTGCTGAAATCCCACCATTTAGAGCTATTGTAGACAAAGTCGAAGCCACCATTGGCGGTGGCTACAGTTTGATCCGGGGTGCAGCCCAGGGTTTCTGCAGTAAACAGGGTGTCTGGATAGTTTTTCTTTATATCACTGATCAACCTATGCCAAAGCTGGGTTGGTACCTGATAGGCTGCATCGCAACGAAATCCATGGAAGCCCAGTTTGATGAGATGTTCTACGATATCGTAAAAATACTTGTACAGCCCTTCGGCATCGCTGGTATGTTCATGATCGAAACTGGCTAAATCACGCCAGATTACTTTGTTTCCATCTTCCATACAGAAAGGATGAGCTATGCCACCCCCGGGATCCCGAACAAACCATTCCGGTTTTTTTGTGACCAGGTCGGAATCCACTGCACAATGGTTTATGACTAAGTCTACCATCATGTGTATACCCAATTTTTCCGCCTGTGCTATTACGTTTTTCAATTGGGTTTCAGGTTTCTTTCTGGAGGTAGAATCGACAAGTAAGGGATTAATTTGAAAATAGTCGGCGGTTGAATAAAGACTTCCGGATTCGCCCGTTTTTTGGATTGGATTAACAAAAATCCAGTCAAATCCCATATCTGCAGCCCTTTCCATATGGGGCGCCCATTGTGCAAAGTTCCCTGCCAGCAGTGGAAAAAGGTTATAGATTTTCATTTATTTGTTTCGGATGTGATCGTAGATATTTCTATAATTCTGTCCAGGATTATTCCAGGAATAGTCGCTGTTCATTGCATTTTTTATTAATTCCCGAAAGTGCTCCGGGTATTGATAAAAACAATCGATTGCACGGCTTAACGCTGACTCCAGGCCTGGATTATCGTAATCTTCGAAGACGTAGCCATTGCGTTCGTGTAGCGCCTTATGGGAGTGATCCTTATCAAATACTGTATCAGCAAGCCCACCAACACCGCGTACGATCGGGATGGTCCCATAGCGCATAGAGATCAATTGAGTAAGGCCACAGGGTTCAAAACGACTGGGGACGACCATCATATCCGCACCGGCATAGATGAGATGTGCGAGTTCTTCATCATAGCCGACTTCAAGGTGGCAGTCAGGACTATCGTTAAGATTATGTTTCAATTCCCAAAAATAGGCATTGATTTCCGAATCGGGACTGGAACCCAGAAGTACAAATTGAGCACCCATGTTGAGAGAGAAAAATAAGGAATGACGTACCAGATCCAAACCCTTTTGCGGGTCGAGGCGACCCACAAAGGCAATGACGGGTTTTTCGTTATCTGTGATCAGCAATCTATCTCTCAGGGCTTTTTTATTCTTGTATTTATTTTCTATATTATCCAGGCCATAGTGAACAGGAATGTGTGAATCAATTTCCGGATTCCACACATCGTAGTCAACACCATTGACGACACCGCCAAATTTGGCATGATGGGTGTGCAGGGTTGGCTCCAGCCCAAACCCCTGGCCTCCGTCTTTGACTTCACTGCTGTAGCGGGGAGACACTGTCGTGATGAAGTTTGAATAGACTATGCCGCCTTTCATCAGGTTGATGGCATGGGGCGTGTTATTATCTAGTAGACGGTCGTTGTGAAAATAATAGTCAGGACGGTTAAGTCCGGTGGCATTTAACAGGAAGTCGCCAGTTACCCCCTGATGTTTAAAATTATGAATGGTATAGCAGACCCGAGGATGGGTCATTCCCATAGGGTAATAGATTTCGTATAAAAACACGGGAACGAGAGCGGTCTGCCAGTCGTGGCAGTGGATGATGTCGGGATGTTTGCCAGATTTCCAGAGAAATTCAATTGCTGCTCTCGAAAAGAATGCAAACCTTAACGTGTCATCATCAAATCCATAAATCGAACCCCGACCAAAAAAGTTTTCTCCACTGTGTGGTTCAATAAAAAAGCACTTATGTCCGCGGACAAATCCAAACCAGACGGTACAGTTAATTGCACCACCATACCAGGGTACCCAAAGCTCATGGTAAGTTTCACATAAACCTTGAATGTGGTCATAACGCATGGAATCATACTTGGGCAAGATGATTTCCACTGCATTGCCACGAACCTCCAGTTCACGGGTCAGGCCAGTAACCACATCAGCAAGGCCGCCGACCTTGGCAATGGGGGCAAGTTCCGGGGTAACTTGAACGATGTAGAGCGATGGAGCCGGAGGATGGTGAGGCTCAGGAGGGGGCGGTTCTACCGACGGTGTGATTTCCAGTTGTTCCGGAGGTTGAGTGTTGATCTCAGTGCTTTCCGGAATCGGTGGTTTTTCCGATTTGATTGGCTCGGACTGTTGTTGCGGTATTGTTTTTGTATCTGTTGCAGCCGATTCGGAAATGACTGAGCGGATGACGGGGCGAGATTTTCTGGCTGTCTTTGTGGCTAATGGTTCTTTTTTGATCACCTTGCTTTGAGATGCTGCCTTGGTCGTTTGACTTTGATTCCGGGGGGAGGCCGGATTTGACTTAGAATTGGATGGCTTGGCTTTCACCGCTACGGACGTTGGCTTTTTCTGTTTTTTAACGGTGGGACTCGCTGTGGATTCGGCTGTTGTCTTGTGAGGTTTTGTTTTACCTGGTGTTGTCGATTTCTCTGTTTTTCTGGCGGCAGTGGGTTTTGCCGAGTCTGTAGATTTCCCGTCGATCTTTTTATTTGCTGCCCCGGTTGGTTTTGGTCCAGCAGCCGTTGTATTTTTTTTCGCCATGGGTCTAAATCATTTTGTTGTTACAGAGGCCAATTTGAAACGGTTGTTGTAATATCTATAATCCACAGTAGGAAAAATGTCATCTAACAATTCCAAGGCAGCGAGCCGTCGTTCATCAATTTGCTGACTCTCTATGCTTTCGCAAAGGTAGTTGAATCGGGCCAGCGCATCCTCGATTCGTTGAACAGCATAATCAACTGTTGTTTTTGCCTGAATAATAAACGGCCAATCCGACGCTTGCCCGAGTAGTAAGGAACGAGCTGCCTGATTTGCTGCCCTTTCAAATAACGGGCTGGTCGGGTTTGCTGTTGGGAGGGATGTCACAAGTTTTTCCATTCTTTCGCATGCCGCGTGGATGTGTGGGTAAATCCAACCGTTATTCTCATTTATCCAGTAACGATTATACCCTGATTCTCCCCAACTGGAGGTTGATGGCACCGCTTTTTGGATCCAGTTGCTTTGAGCTAAATAATCGCTGCAAGTACATAAGGTGAGGGCGCTTGGACTGACGGCTATATTTTTGATGACACTTTTTAACCACAACGGCCCTTCAAACCACCAATGTCCGAATAGTTCGGCATCGTAGGGGGCGATGATAATAGGTTGTTCATGGCGTTCCATCGTAGAAAGCCGTTCCAATTCGCGCTCCTGTCCCAGGATAAAATCCTTGGCATGTTGGGCAGCACGATTGGCCGCTCTTTCCGGTTCATAGGGTTGTTTTGAGTCGCCGTTTCCTGTGACACGGTGGTATTTAATACCGGTACGAACTGGTTGACCTTCCACCGCGATGAATGCTTCCAATCTGTGTGGTTCCATTTCGAAACCCATATCCTTGTGGTATTCGCGGTAACAAGCGTCACTGGGATAACCATCAGCGGAACTCCAGACTTGCCTTGAAGACCTGGGGTCGCGGCCAAAGGCGTAAACACTATTTCCACAGTCGAGAGGGGCATTTATGCCAAATACAGGTGTTTTGTCAGCGTGGGTAATGGCGTGGGTTTCAGTAAAAAAATAATTGATGCCAGCTTCCGCTAACAGTGTTTCCAGGCCATGGTAGTAACCACATTCAGGAAGCCAAAATCCTTTAGGTCGAATTCCTGTAACGTGTTCGAAGGTGTCGATCCCAGTGCAAATTTGTGTTCGTACAGCGCCTTCATAGCGACCTAGCAGCGGTAAAAAGGCGTGAGTTGCAGCCGTCGTAATGATTTCGAGATTGCCGCGATGATGGTGGCGTACGAAGGCGGCGACAAGATTTTGCTGGTAGGAATTCTGGAATTCATCCAGGGTTTCTGAAAAAAACTGAAGATAGTAATTCGCCAAGCGATGGAAAGGCTGATGGTGGCGATTTCTTATGATTTCTTCTTGCGCTAACTGGATGCGTCGGTTCAGATATTCAACATACCGTTGTTTAAGTATTTCGTCGCCCAACAATGTCAATAGGGTGGGTGAAAGTGATAAGGTGAGTCTAAACGGAATCTGGTCTTGTTGCAGGCTATCGAACATTCTCACCAAAGGGATATAACATTCGGTTATGGCTTCGAATAGCCAATTTTCTTGTGATACTCCTTTGTATTCCAAGTGGCGGGCGTAGGGCAAGTGCGCGTGTAGAATAATGGCAAGAAAACCTGGGGTTATTCCCCTGTCCGTGCCCATCCGAATCCGGAGTACGTTAAAGGGACGGATTTATTTTTGTCCAATGGGTTATTGTTTAGGGCAAAGGGATCATTCGCAAAATCATTTACCAGTCGATGGAATTGAAGTGATTGGCACTGGGGGTTGGTGGACTGTTTATGGTAAAAGGTGTCGTTAGCCGCAGTTTTTCGCAAATTTTCGGATAAGCTTCCAGGGTTACTTTCTTTGATATCAAGTATCGACTGTGGTTGCGGTTTGGCTGCTTTCACAGGTGTAGCCCGTGGTACTTGGATTCTGTTGGAACGTAGAAGGCAAATGAATTGTCCATCAAGATCAATAACGCCAATTTCGGCGGAATAGCGACTATTGTCCAGTGGCAGGCGTAGCCTACGGTCATTTTTTAATCCTTCGATTTTGACATCATATGAACCTGCCAGAAGATGAAAAATCCTTAGGATAAAACCATCGAGTCGCGGGTTTTGGTGTAACTGCAGATCATCTAAAACGCAGGAACTCAGGTTCCATGAGGCGTGTAAATGATAGGGATCCACAGGAATAATAACTAATTCAGCCGGTGTGGATAGATTTACAGGGCTATGCTGTTCAGAAATATCCTGACTGATAACCAGCAGTTCGGCTTCAGTGAAAGTGTAGCCGGGGGTTCTTTTCGATCGGATATTGTTCAAGGGAAATTATTATTGTTTTTAGCAGCTCAAACGGGTATTTTCACTGTAATCGGAGTCAGGTAGCGTACACTATATGGTGAAAATATTCTTGTCTTGTTAGGTTTTGTCTGAAAGCAACGTTATACCTTTCGCGTTCAAGAATGCCCGTATTGAGTGGGTATATTTTCATGGAGAGCTAGGCGTAGAGCCGCAGGAATAGTCATCTCTTTCAAGGTTCTACAACGACGCTCTTCGCGAAAAGATACGCGCTGAAAATGGGTATTCTTGAGCGCGGAAGGTATAAATAGCGGTATAGAGTAGATGAAACGCCCGCATCAATCGCAATGTTCTGTATCCTTTCATTGGCAGCACTTTATAATTTCTGCAATGCGTACCAAAATTTTCGGTTTGTTAGACAACGGTAGTTCCATTGCCGGTTACTTCGTTAATAATTTTCTATGGGTGTTGATCTGTCTGAATGTCGTCGCAGTAACCTTGGAATCAGTATCTGAATATTACAACGTGTATGCTGTCTGGTTCCTTAATTTTGAGCGTTTTTCTGTTTTTGTTTTTACCGTGGAGTACTTCACCCGCATCTGGGTTGCTGTAGAAGAAAAACGATTTAGAAAACCCTTTACCGGTCGGCTTCGCTATATGATGACACCTATGGCGCTTGTTGATTTGGCGGCCATACTGCCGTTCTATCTAAGCACGTTTATGATCGCGGATATGCGTATTCTGAGAGTGCTTAGACTGGTGCGGGCATTGAAACTTACCCGCCATTCCAGTGCTCTGGATCTACTGGTCTGTGTAATGAGGCAAGAATCATCAGCATTGCTTTCGGCAATTTTTATCATGATAATTGTCATAGTATTCGCCTCTAGCGGCATCTATTTGTTGGAGCACAATATCCAACCCGAAGCTTTTGGTAGTATACCGCGCGCGATGTGGTGGGCAACAGTCACACTGACAACAGTAGGATACGGCGATGTGGTTCC
>JAZGGE010000390.1:0-4878 GCA_036480195.1 Methylococcales bacterium | reverse complement strand
AAAGTATGAATAAGTTACTGGGTTCATCGTCCACAATGAAAATGCTAGGGGCAGTGTTATTCATAATAGTACCTTCGTTGGTATAGATAACGGTTCATCTATGGCTGGGAATAAGCGTAATTGAGTCACTTTGTAATCTGTAACGCAGAAAATATGCCAACACAAATAAATCCGATTAAATAATAATAATTCAGTGTGTTACGCACTATTCTTACGGAGAAGTGAATGACGTGCCTGCTGTCAAATCCGACAGATCTGTCAAATACGACGGTGGATATCAAGATTCACAACGCCTGATCGCCCCGTATATTTTATTGGAAATACAAGTTTGTAATCCCCATGAAACTAGCGTTACAATTCGTAGCCGTTTCCTGGCTGACATGGATGGGTTGAACAGAAAAAAGCCTGCCTTGATCGAATGCAAAATATGAGATCTGAAAGAGCATCCAATAAACGAACGATTTTAAGGTTAATTACCTCACTGGCGCTATTGCCCAGCACACTGATTGCCGAGGAAATAACTGATCCCCCTCATATTCTCGACACCATTACGGTAACAGCCCAAAAGCGTCCTGAAGATCTGGCCGCTGTTCCGATTTCCGTTAGTGTCATTCCGGACGAAAAAATCGACGATTTGGGTATGCGTCGATTGGAAGATTTATCTCTTTCTGTCCCCAACCTCACCATCAGTCAAGGTACCATAAGTAATTTAGTCTCTATTCGTGGCATCGGCTCTGGACAAAATCAAGGTTATGAACAGTCAGTGGGTCTATTTGTTGACGGAATTTACGCCGGTCGTGATCTTCAATTCAGAGCACCATTCCTGGATGTAGAGCGTGTTGAGGTGTTAAAAGGGCCGCAGGGGATCTTGTTTGGTAAGAACACCATTGCAGGCGCTATCAGTACGGTCAGTGCTAAACCCAGCCATGTATTTGAAGCGGAAGTTTCGACTCTGTATGCCCCGGATCACGGTGAACACTTCTTTGAAGGAGTGCTCTCAGGGTCTGTGTTTGCAGACTTGTCGGCACGATTTGCTATGCGTGTGTCGTCGCTGGACGGCTATCTTGATAACAGTGTGCTGAATACGGAAGAGCCAGAAACCGACGAACAAGTCTATCGAATAACCTTGCTTTGGGATCCATTGGACGCTCTACAGATTACGCTGAAACATGAATATAGCCGATATAATATCGACGGAAAAACCTCCCAAATAGTTGACTCCGGTGCGTTTGGCCCGATTTTCGAATTCATGGATCCTGGCTTCAACGATGATTTTGACGAATCCCGCTCCTCGGGAGGCATGGGTGATAGCTTTGCTCCTGAACACACCGATACGGCGAGTCATAACACTGCGCTAACGGTTAATTATGATATCGCTGGATACTTGTTAACAGCGATAACCGGTTTCAGCAATTTTAATTACGACGATTTGTATGATATTGATAATTCAGCATTATCGGCGCTTGCATTACGGCGTGAGGAAAAGTTTCACCAATTCAGTCAGGAAATTCGTCTGAGCTCACCCTTAGCGCAAATCTCGTCATGGGTTCCGTGGAACGTTGAGGCTTTCGACTATATTGTGGGTTTTTATTACCACTATCAGGATTTGGATAGTACAAGTACTGTCAATGTCGATACTCGAATGCTCGCTAACTTGGGTGTGCCGTTACCCGGTTTCGCGGGCTCCCGAAACAACAAAATTCAACAAGACACTAACAACTGGGCTGTATTTGGACAAGCAACCTGGCATATGCACGAAAACCTTCGATTTTCTGCGGGGCTTCGTTACACCGAAGAAGATAAAACAGTAAGCAAAGACTTTTTTATTTCTGACTTAGGATCGCAAACTGCCAATCCAGCCCTCGACCCATTTTTTGCATTATCTGGCGCTAGACCCCATGATTTCGATACAGCACGATCAGAAGCCCACTTGACACCGATGGTTAATTTGCAATGGGACGTCAATGAACAAGATTTACTGTATTTTAGTTTTTCAACCGCTGCAAAAGGAGGTGGATTTGATCTTCGGGCAACGTCGGGGGTATTGTCAGAATTCGAATTTAATGACGAACGTGCGACCGGTTTTGAAATCGGAGCTAAAACACTTTGGTTTAATGAGACAGTGACTCTTGATATTGCCTTGTTTAGAACTGAAATTGAAAATCTACAAGTAACAACATTTGACGGTTTTGCAAGCTTCGTAGTCAACAATGCGGCGGCGGCTACGACTCAGGGCGTAGAATTGAATAGCCGCTGGAAAGCCGCAGACGGTCTGACATTTTCTGCATCAGCTGCCTATCTCGACGCGCAATATGATAGTTTTAATAACGCCGCATGCACGGTAAGTCAAACCAGCGCCTTCAGAGCCAGTGGTGCCTCCGGCATTTGTACCCAGGATCTATCGGGACAGAAACCACGTTACGCGCCACAGTGGACTGCCAATCTCAATGTGGAATATGTGTTGCCTTTAAGCCGTTTAGGGACTTCCGCTTTTTGGGAAGGATTAAAACTGAGCACGATGGTCAATGTTAATTATTCCGATGACTATTTTTTAACTTCGAATGCTGAACCGTTTCTTAAACAAAGTGCTTATACAAAAGTTGATTTACGTATTGCTTTAGGCGATTCCCGCGATCGTTGGGAGATCGCCTTTTTGGGTAAAAACCTCAGCAACCAACTAACCAGTAATTTCGGCGGTAGAATCGCATTGCTACCGGGTTCTTTTTTCGAATTGACAGAACGTCCTCGAACGCTGGCGCTACAAGCGCGGCTTTCATTTTAGTCTGGGAAAATCAGTTAAGCATCGCCTGAATCGCTAATCGCAAAACCCTCTTCCTGCCAGCGTTTAAATAGCGAAGCATGGCTGGCTTTGAGCGCTTCAAAGCGTTCATCAAACTCTGTATCAAGACCTTTGCGAATAGCTTTTTCAAACTCAGCAGCCTGCCGACCAAATGCAGTAAAGCCAATGGACAAAGCCATACCTGCCAGATGATGTGCATACTCAGCGACTAACTGCAAATCGTCGGATCGGTATGCTTGACTGATATCGAATAACTGTTTCCCAGAGCTTTCCCAGAAATTGTTCACAAGCTTGTTTATTTTGTCCTCGCCCAGTATAAGCCGATGTTGTTCCAGTAGAGGCTTATCCGGTTGTGGCGAATTGTCAGCAGAGGGCGTGTGGAACGATTGCCCCTGGGTGAGTCTCATCATGGTTTGTGAGAGCAGGACGAAATCAATAGGCTTGGCAAGAACCGCATTCATTCCGGCAACCAGACATTGCGCCTGCTCCTCCGGCATAGCACTGGCAGTAAGACCGATGACCGGAGTTACGTTACCAGCAGCACGGATTTGACGGGTTGCTTCTATACCATCCATATTCGGCATATGGACGTCCATGAGTACCATGTCGAAATGCTGTCGAGACAGTTTATGTAAAGCTGCCGAGCCGCTGTCAACAAGTTCAATCCGGTGTCCGTTAACATGTAGTAAATCGCCGGTAATCTGGCGGTTCAGTTCGATATCGTCCACCACTAAGATGCGCAACTCGCGGAGTGCTACCACTGCTTCCGGTATTTTTTCGGCGTGAAATTCAGCATCGCCTACCGGCAGTTTGATAGTGAAGTAAAAACAACTGCCGTGACCGGCGTGGCTATCCAACGCCATGTTGCCACCCATTGCCTCCACAATACGTTTGGCAATGGCCAAGCCAAGGCCAGTACCGCCGAAACGTCGGCTAATCGACGAGTCAGCCTGGGAAAATCGATCAAATAAATACTCACGATCGCTGTCCGAAATCCCAATTCCGGAGTCAGTCACTGAAAAGCGTAATGAGCAGTCAGAATCAGAATCGTCCAGGCGTTCGAGCATGACTGAAACGGAGCCCCTCTCAGTAAATTTTATTGCATTACCGATCAGATTCAACAACACTTGACGAAGAAGGTTGGGGTCGCCACGAAGCACCTTAGGCACCGCACCAGCGACGCTATAAGAAAGTTTCAATCCTTTTTCTTCAGCCCGGGCCGACATTAAACTAACCATACTGCGGAGTAGGTGTCGCGGTTCAAAATCGATAGATTCACAGTGGATTTCTCCGGCTTCCAGTTTAGAATAATCGAGAATTTCATCGAGTACAGTCAGCAAAGCTTTACCCGAGTAATCCAGAGATCGAACATAGTCTTGTTGTTTACTGGACAGGGGCGTGCGCGAACGCAATTGCACCGTTCCTAAAACACCGTGCATGGGTGTGCGGATTTCATGACTCATGGTGGCCAAAAATGTGGATTTAGCTTGGTTGGCATATTCTGCGGAAGATTTATCGTGTTGTAGTTGGCGGACCCTGGCGGTAATGGCGAGGGAGAAAATGGCCATTTCTATCGCGACCATGATCGGGTTTCGCGTAGTAATATTGGGTGAAAACTCAATAATTCCCAGCATTTGAAGCATTGCATCTGCGTTGCTAATCGATAAAATTGTCCATCCCACCAAAATATAACCTGCTTGAGGGAATTTTCTAACCGTTGCCTGAATAGAGGCGAAAATGGCTAATGCCGATAACAGCATGTGGCTTGTATAGTTTAATCGACTGGAAAGTAAGAGATCGAGGGTGGGTTGCAATAGTAGTTGTACAGCGACCCACACCAGGTAAATCTGGAATAGCCGTTGGGTAAAACGAGGAAGCCTCCGAACATCAAGAAATCTGTAACAGAACAGAGCACCGATAAAATGACCAACGGAAAACAAACCACCCTTCAGATATTGTATTGGCACTGTGCTGTTCAAAAACAACTCTTTGTAGCCGAACATACCGGCTAAGTAAGGAACTACGCCAACAAAATAGCCATAGACGATTATAATAAAGCCTAGATGAGCGAACGCATG
>JAZGGE010000389.1:0-3113 GCA_036480195.1 Methylococcales bacterium | reverse complement strand
CTGCGTGGGAATTCATACCCGACGTGAATGCTCACCAATAGTCCAGTATGCATCCCCACGGAGGAGCGTGGGAACGAGGAACCGTCAACTATAAACCAACCAAGGATTATCCCATGGCACGAATGATTCCCCCAATCGACCCGAACGATATCAAAGTCAAATCCGAACACGATGTCGCCAAAACCTTGCTGAAGCAATTGCCTGCCGATTGTGTCATTTATCACAGTTATCCCTGGCTGCGCCTGGAGCGTGGTCATCACAACAGTAAAAACCAGACTTTACGGGAAGGGGAGGCGGATTTTCTGATTTTGTGGCCGGACAAGGGCCTTTTGGTGCTGGAGGTGAAAGGGGGGCATATTCGCTATGAGGCCGAAACCCGGCAGTGGTTTTCTCGGGATTTTTACGACAATATCCACCACATCAAGGATCCTTTCGAGCAGGCGTCGAAAAGCCTTCATGTGCTGATAAAAACCATCAAAAAGTCTCTGCAAGGTAGTGGTTCCTTGCCGTTTGCCTTCGGCTATGCGGTGTGTTTCCCCGACCTGGTATACAAAGGCGGTGCAACACCTCCAGGGTCGGAGCCCAATATCATTATCGATTTGGGCGATTTTTTAACTTCCGACAGCCTCGCCAAAGCTATCGCCAATGCCTTACGAAAATGGAATCGTGGATCGGAACTCAGGACGATGGAACCTGAGCTTCGCAAAAAAATTGAACGGGCTATTTCGCCGGAATTTAATCTGATGCCACGCATGTCGCGGCAACTGGAAACTCAGGAGGAAGTATTGATCCGGCTCACCGACGAACAGGCCCGCGTATTGGAATTTTGTGCCGGTAATTCACGGGTTGCCATTGAAGGTGTGGCGGGCTCCGGCAAAACGTTGTTGGCGCTGGCGCAAAGCCGTCGTTTCGCCGACCAGGGCAAGCGTACGCTGTTTCTTTGCTACAACAAGGCACTGGCGGAATGGCTGCGAGAGGCCTTGCCTTCTGAGTATGCGGATCTGATTCACATCCATCACTTTCATGGTCTTGCCCATGAAGCCTGCCGACGGGCGGGTATTCCCTTTCAGCCGGATCGTTCGGCTACCTTCTGGCAGGAGGAATGCGCCGAATTATTGATGCAGGCCACCTCGGTCTTACCCGATCATAAGTACGACGCGGTAGTGGTGGACGAAGGCCAGGATTTTCTCGCCGATTGGTGGTTTACCATCGATGAGCTAAATAGTGAAGGTGCACAAGGCTCACTTTATGTCTTCTACGACCCGGCGCAAACTTTGTTTACCCTGAAAGAAGCCATTCCCGATATGCAGTTTGGCGGTCGATTACCCACCAATTGCCGTAACACCCGCGCTATTGCCGGTACCTGCGGTCATATTATCGGCACGGAGATCAAAACCCACCCTGACTCCCCACCCGGCGTCCCGACTCAATTCAGCGTCGAAGCGGTTGAGAAAAAGCGCGTAAAAATCGTCGCTCAACAGCTCAGTGATTTACTGCACAACGAAGGTCTTGATCCTTCCCAGATTGTTATTCTTTCTTCAATGCGACAAAAATATACGTGTCTCGCCAAGATTAATGCAGTGGGCCGGCTTGCTATTAATGATGATCCCAAAAGCTGGCGCGACAACAAATCGGTACTGATGACCACTATTCGCGCCTTTAAGGGCCTGGAAGCAGATGTGGTTATCCTGTTACTGGATGGCCCACCGAAACCAGGCAGCGTATTTACCGACGCGGATTTTTACGGGGCCGCTTCGCGGGCTAAGCATGTGTTGTATGTCGTATCAAACGTTGCGGTGGAAAGATAGGGCGACGACTCATTGAGTAAAATTGTAAATCATATTGGAGGGAAGATAATGGGATAATATAATGTCTAGCCACTATCGCCACTATCGCCACTATCGCCACTATTGTGATGAGTACAATCCACTTCCTCGCGGTGTCTGCCGCCGTTCTATGGTCTATCGTTCTGTTGCTCCCCTGGTTTTCATGGCGCAACCGGGAGGTTCTCGACGTTTCCCGGCCCAATAAAGACTGTTCGCTAGAGGATATTACCGTTGTAATTCCCGCCCGGAACGAGGCGGACGTTATTGCTACTACCCTTCATGCACTGAAATTTCAAGGTGAAGACCTTAAAGTTGTACTGGTGAATGATGGTTCCCTGGACGGAACATCGGAGGTAGCCAAAAACGCAGGATATGGAGCTTTAACAGTCGTTGATGGTGCGGCTTTACCCGCAGGCTGGAGTGGCAAACTCTGGGCGCAAGAGCAAGGGATTCAACGAGTTACCACGCCGCTAACGCTATTGTTGGATGCCGATATCGAACTTGCCCCTGGCGTTATCGCCACTCTGCTTGAGAAAAAGCAAAATAAAAACGTCGAATTCATCTCTTTGATGGCGTCGCCACATCTGGTCAATTTCTGGGAAAAGGCTTTAATGCCTACTTTTATCCACTTTTTCAAGATGCTGTATCCTTTCCATTTGGCCAACAACCGAGAGAGCAGGATGGCTGCCGCAGCCGGGGGTTGTATCCTTATGGAAACAGGGTTATTCAAAGAAATTGGTGGGCTTTCGGTGATTCGGGATGCGATCATCGATGACTGCACGTTAGCCAAGACGGTGAAGTCAAAAGGATACGCGACCTGGACAGGATTAAGCCACTCCGTCAAAAGTCAACGGCCCTATAAAAACCTCGGTGAAATATGGGATATGGTTGCCCGTACGGCCTTTACGCAGCTTTACTATTCAATTGGTTTGCTCTTAGTCTGTACCCTGGTGATGATGCTACTCTATATCGTGCCATTAGTCGGATTATTGGAGGGGGAAACCCAGGAAATCCGGCTGATTTCTTTGCTTGCTCTACTATTAATGGGTATCAGTTATCTACCGACACTCTTGTTTTATCGTAGAAATTTGCTGTGGGTGTTTTCGTTACCTGCGGTCGCATGCTTGTATCTCGCCATGACCTGGAGTTCCGCGATTCGTTATTGGCGGGGGGAGCGAAGCCGGTGGAAAGGTAGAATTTATAGCCATCGGTCTTAACCACCACCACTACAATCCGAATTAAGGAACCTACATTAAATAACTTCCGAAACTGACTTGTCTTTTTGTC
>JAZGGE010000388.1:0-3466 GCA_036480195.1 Methylococcales bacterium | reverse complement strand
TAAAGTAAAACCAAAACCGACAAAACAATTGGCTTTATATTTTTCCGAAACACAACCCTATTTTTGACTCATCAAGAACAGATCTGGATATCCGGTTCAGGCTCATTTAACGATTGGAATACACTGTGTACTTTGTTTGCAAGGGTAGTTTCAATCACTCTGTTGAATTCAGCTTCAATCTTTTCTGCAAATTCGCTTTGCATCAGGTAAGTGTCAGTGAACTCGGCAAATGCCCAGCGCCCATAATTTTCAAGTTTATTAACGCCAGGCACCCAGTAGGTATCCATGACTTCACGCAGCAGATCCTAGTCAGTCAGGTTTTCCGCCTGCCTTTGATCGCCGGTGCGTTCGACAATTTCCCGACGAAAGCGCTCAATTTCATCACTGGCCATCGCGTGGAAATTTTTATCAATCGCCTCACCCGATTCTAATTGTTCACTATCAATCAATAAAGTATTGGGGCGACCATGAAGTTCTCCATGCTCATTAAAATTTTGGAATAGTCTTAATCGGCCATTTTCAAAACCTGTGCTCCCATCCTCTCTTTCAGGACGAAAACCCGATATATAGTCGTAGACCAATTTTGATGTCGCCGTGTTGTTGCATACGACGATAAACCACGCGTGAATTTTTTGCTGCCGGGTTGCCGCACTACATTCACTGTTTGCCAGGCAATAATCATCGACATGACCGTTGTTTTACCAGCACCGGTCGCCAACTTTAATGCCAGGCGCATCAGACCAGGGTTGGCATCTTCATTGGCATTTTTCAGGTAATCCAGAAACTTCTTGCCCGTCTTACCCATTTTAGGAGCCACTTCCGACAGCCAAATTGCCACCTCAACTGCTTCTATCTGACAGAAAAAGGGGCGAAGACCATTGAATTCATAGTGACGCCAGTACTTAAGTAATCGGGCAGTATCAGGCTTGACCAGCCAATCTCGTTCGTTCTGTAACTCGCGCCACGCGTCTACATACTTACGTAACTCATTGATAATCGAAATGGGATCGTATTTCTGGTTGCCATCACCCAGCCCAAGACTCTCATCAAAAATATCTGCATTTTTCGATTTTTGTTTTTTGGGTTTGGGAATTGGGGTAATGAATTCAGCTTTTCTTCTTGACGGGATGATTTTTTGAGTCGGTAAGCCTTCAACCAATTCCCAATGGGAAGAAGGATACTCGTATGGAGAATTTAAGATTGGTTTTTTAAAAAATAGGTCGCTCATTTTTCACTTCATCCATTAATGACCATTTTTCTATCCAAACCAGACTGTTGCTATCAGTAAGTCTTCAGTCGGCTAAAGGCAGGGAATTCTCGTAAGCAATAGCGCAATTCCATTGCGAATGGAAATAACGGAGGAGATGACCGATTGAAGTCTTACCCGAAGGATACAAAGCTTACACGACCCGCGTAGTGTTTTGTTATTATTGACTCATCCTTGCTCTGACTGAAAACATCGCGCTCCGCCCTATACAAAAACAGCTTATTTCAAACCACTTCAATTAACCCATTTTAACGCCTTCCCAAAGTCTACAGTACGAGAGGAACCGTTTTCCAGCTCCCCTTCTACAATAGCTTCCAATTGCTTAACACAGCTTGGAAAGTCTTCGAACAAGTGCGTTTCAGCCACTAATTCCGGTACGATACCGACTTTTTTTAACATATCCAAAGGTTGCTCCTGTACACCGGTCATCAAGACGGTAATATTTTTCTGTTGCATCGCCATAATCGCATCTTCAATAGCATACAGACCGGATTGATCGATATAGGGAACCCTGGGCATTCTCATAATAACTACTTCAACTTCAGGCAACGCCCGGGTCATCGATTGGAAGGCTGAGGCAAAACCAAAGAAGATTGGGCCATCGAAATGCTTGACGAAAATCTTCTCAGCCAAATCGGCGGGAATGATTGATTCATCGCCCCAGCCAGATTCCTGTTTAAAATCCTTTAATGAAGTCACTTCCGATTCTTGTTCCACAACATCGCTCATTTTCTTCATAAACAAAACAGAAGCCATAACCATTCCTACAGCAACCGCTTGTAATAAATCAACAAACACCGTCATGAGTAGAACGATAATCATAATGATCGCATCAGTTCTCGGCACATTGAAAAGGTGTTTTATGCCTTTGTAATCGATAATTCCAATGCCTACGGTAATAAGAATACCAGCCAATACGGGCAAGGGTATCAAGCGGGCATAAGTCCCGGCACCCAGTAGAATAACCAGTAACAGGATACCGTGAATAACCCCGGAAATTCGGCTGTGTCCTCCAGAGTTAATATTAACCACTGTGCGCATGGTAGCGCCTGCGCCGGGAATACCACCGATCATCGCGGCACCGATATTACCAATCCCCTGGCCGATTAACTCCTTATTACTTTGATGCTGCGTTTTAGTCATATTATCAGCGACAATAGAGGTCAGCAGGGAATCGATTGCCCCGAGTGCCGCCAGTGTCAATGCGGGCAGGAAAATAAGTGAAAAATCGGAAAAACCGATAGTCCCCAAAGCACCCAGTTGCAGCTTGGGTAATCCTTCCGGAATATCACCAATAATTGACACATTCAAATTCATTACTGTTGAAACAGCAGTAACGACAATCAACGCCACCAATGGACTAGGTACTGCCTTGCTAATTCGGGGAGAAAGGTAGATTATCGCAATAGTCGATACCGCAACCGCAATTGCCGTCGGATTTACTTGAGCAAGTATAGTTGGCAATTCAGTGAATATATCAACGATTTTCTTGGGCGAAACATACCCCAAAAAAGGAAAAATCTGCAGAATAATAATAATAACGCCAATGCCGCTCATGAACCCCGAGACCACAGGATACGGCATATAGCGAATGTACTGGCCTATCTTAAAAACACCCATAAGGATTTCCATCACCCCGGCCAATAGAAAAATGGCGAGAATAATTCCCATTGCTGCACTCAAACTACCGTGGGTTTCGATAGCTGTTGCGATGACAACAGACGAAACCACTGTCATAGGCCCTGTAGGGCCACTGATCTGTGTACGGGTTCCACCAAACCAGGCCGCCAGGATACCTAAAGCAATTGCACCATAAAGGCCTGCGATGGCGCCCATTCCCGATTGCACACCAAATGCCAAAGCCAGGGGTAAAGCAACTATTCCTGCGGTTACACCTCCAAATATATCGCCTTTTATACCCTTGCCATCCACTTCAGAATGAGTACTCATAATGTTAGTATTAAAATTTCCATGGTAATAAAAAGGGGGAAACAGCTTTGTTTCCCCCTTTTTACTAAATAGATCAGGTAATCAGCAATAAGCTTAAGGAACGAGAAATAAATAAATTGTACATTATGGCGCAGAATTTTTGTTTGTCTTCATTCGTATAGCAACGGGCGCATAGCTGGCTATGTAACTGTTGCTATACGAATGAAGACGGACAAAAAGGCAAGCTAGAATGTATAAGTTATTTAGTTC
>JAZGGE010000387.1:0-6262 GCA_036480195.1 Methylococcales bacterium | reverse complement strand
TATGGAAGGGGTTTGTTTCCCTGTGGATATCTGATGTGGAACAAAATCATCCTGAAATAGCCTATGAAAATGCGATCAACGGCATGGTTTCTAAATATTCTAAACTGAAATCGGCAACTGCTGCCATCATTCGCCGCCGTGATGAGATACAAGGCCGGTTCAATACGCAACAGCGTGACTTGCAACGCATCCAATCCGACCTACAAACGGCTGTAGATACCAATCAGGATGACCTCTCAATCGTTCTCATCGAGAAGAAAAACGCACTGGAAGTCTCAGTAACAGAACTTGCCCAGGAGCTTTCACAAGCTAAAGGTGATGCAGATGATGCAAAATCTTCCCTGGTGTCGATTAAATCAGAAGTTGAAAAACTCAAAGCTGAGAAAGACCGGATGCTGGCTAAAGTCCGAAGCGCCAATGCACGCATTAAGATTCAGGATCAGTTGGAAGGCTTGTCAGTTGATGCCGATGTCCAGGCTCTCGAAAATGTCCGTGAGAATATAAAGAACACAATTTCAGAAGCGAATTTGGGCAAGGAGCTAAAAGATTCGGATTTGGATACCCGCTTAGCTTCACTCCGGAAGCAAACCGGTGCCAGCAGTGCTCGTGCCGAACTTGATGCCTTAAAAGCAGCACGGTCGAAAAAAAGTGCAACCAAGCAAATGTAGTCCCAATAAGAATTTAATCGATGGAACAACAGAAATTTCCGGATTGGGCTGAAAAAGTTCGCCGCCGTTATATTGGCGGGGAGTCATCGCTATTTATCTTACATGGCAATGTAGTCGACTATACCTTGTATGATGATCAGTATTATTCTTTGACGGACTTTCTCGTCCGTGTGTTACTCATAGAAAACAAACAACTCGTTTTATACTACGATGCCGCTGAAGGTATCAAAATGTTAAAAAATGAGGGGCAGCAGCTTTCATCATTCAGTGATCAGAACATCCGTGAGCCCAAGGTCGCTCTGCCAATGCTTGAGGAAGTCCTCCAGTCTAACAACTCCACCGCAGTGATTATTAACTACGCGGAAACTCTGGTTCCTGCTGGTGAACTGAGTTTCCTGGACGGGCAAGATCGTATCAATTTGGTGACCTTGCACCGTTGGTCGCTAAATCAAAACATTGCTACCAAGGATAATGTTGTTTTTCTGGTCTCGGAATCACTAACGGAAATTAATGCTAAGTTGGTGACCAATCCACGCATTTCCACTGTTGCCATCCCTCTGCCTGATAGGGAACAGCGCTACGCTGCCGTTCGAAAATCTGATCCGAATTTCGATGAAAAACAGGCTAGTATATTTGCACGCCATACCGCAGGTCTCAAAACGATTCAGATTTCCGGATTGTTAACCCCACAGAAATCTGACGAACTCGACGATCCGGAACGGCAAGTTTTTATCCAATCCCTCTTGGGAGCTGCCAAACATTCCGAGATTCGAGCAAAGAAGCTGGCAGCTTTGACCAAAGGCATGGATCGCCGTGAGATAAAGCAGTTACTCGGTTCTGACCATGAAACAGAAACTGTTTCCGAGGCAACCGACCTGGAAGACTATTCAGAAGTCATTAACCTTGTTAACCAACGTAAAAAGGAAATTATTGAAAAAGAGTGTTCCGGCCTGATTGAATTTCTAGACCCTAAACATGATTTATCTGCTGTAGGCGGTTGTGACCATATCACCGATGATTTAATGGTGCTGGCGCAAAATATTCGTGACGGAAACAAAACCAGTGTCCCCATGGGGCTTCTGTTTGTGGGGCCCATGGGTAGTGGCAAAACCTTCGTTGCTAACGCGTTTATCAAAGAATCAGGTATTAGCGGTGTCCGTCTTAAAAATTTCCGTTCCAAGTGGGTCGGTTCCACTGAAGCGAATCTGGAAAAGGTGTTCGACATCGTGAAAAGCCTGGGGCCACTATTTCTGGTTATCGATGAAGGCGACAGAGCCTTTGGCAGTAGCGGCGAAAGCGACGGTGGAACATCCTCACGGGTAATAGGCCGAATTAAGGAATTCATGAGTGATCCGGATAATCGTGGTAATGTGGTATTTATATTAATGACCAACCGTCCTGACAAGCTGGATGTAGATATTAAGCGGGCGGGACGATTGGATCGTAAAATACCTTTCTTTTACGCGGCAGAAGCTACAATTGTTGAACAGGTTCTCGATGCATTGCTGCGACGCTATGGGGGCAATCACAATCTGGCGTGGCCTCGGAACCGATACGAGGTCTCTTCCAAATTAGTGGGATACTCCAACGCTGATTTGGAAGCAGTCGTGCTGTTAGCTGTTAGCATCGCTCGTCAGACCCAAGCCGAACTCACTGTTGAACACATGGTGACGGCAATTGACGACTATATGCCACCTCGTGATACGGATATGCTCGAATATATGGAATTACTCGCCGTTTTTGAGACCTCCCGGCGTTCACTTTTGCCCGCTAAGTACCGGGATATCGCTCCGGATGAACTGAATGAAAAACTACGTGAAAAGCGATTACAACTTCGATTGTAAGGGACTGATGAACATCGATACAAAAGCATGAGTAGATTTCTAAAAGCATTGGCCAAAGCCGGTTTGGTAAGTTTAAGCGATGAGGAGCAACAACAGGTTGATCAATCCTTTCCTGCTGATAGTGATGATGCCCTGCAAGCCATACTGGATGATAACGAAATCGAACACATGGACAGATCATCGACCGAAGCATCAGCAGGATCTGTTGCAGCAACCGACGATACTGACCTTCCTGAAAATCTTCCATTTGAAGATATTTATACCGGCCTCGGAATTAAACCCAGCCCCTATTCCGCAGAAAAATTACTCCGCGTTCTGGATGGCCTTAAAGCCATGGATCCGGCTACCCGTAAAACTGCGGTCACAGCAATGGATGCAGCCGATGATGAATGGACAATCGAAGATCCGGTTCTTGATGCCCAAAGAAAAATCAAAGCCCTTGAAAAACATAAATCAACGCTAGCCAAAATTGTCGCTAATGCCGAAACAGCCGCTGAACACAATCTTGCAACCCAAACCGAATATCAGAACCAGGCCACACAGACCCTACGCAACGAAATCACTGCTCTGGAGCAACGCCTTGAATCAGAACTGGCAGACGTTGCCACTGAGAAAGCGAGCATTCAATCCCATTTGCAAGCAACCCGTGATGCCTCGATCAGGGAACTCAGTCGTCTCGACAAAGAGATCATCCGGTTAGGGGAATTGCCCGCGACCTTCATCCCCGAAAAAATTAATCAGACTAAATAATAAAACGGAGCATTTAAAATGGCAGCTAAACTTACACCTTTGGCAAAAATACTAATCGCTATGACTATCATCGCGGTTACCTTTGCGATCGCATGGAACTTAGGCCTAAAAGACTATTGGGGTAACTTGGGTAAAAGCGATGAAACTGTAACCAACGGATCAACAGCAGTGTTAAAAAATGAGCCAAAAGAAGGAAAATCTTTCTTCGGTTTTGAAAGCGCTTCTTCGGGGCCATTAGGTTCGAAAACAAACCCGCTAAAGGTCTCGATCGTCAGCTTCCATGGTTATGCTCCAGCACTTCTGGCAAATGGTAAATCGCTTACCACCCGACCCGGCTCGGCATTCGACCAATTGGGACTAAATTTAGAACTAGTCATCCAAGATGACATTCCAACTCTATCGACCATCTTTGAGTCCAAAGCCGCCAGTTGCGCATGGCGAACCAGTGATTTCTGGGCGCAGGAACAACCCAACCTGCGAAATGCAGGACTGGATGCCAAAGCGATTATGGTGGTCGATAACACCCAAGGTGCTGATGCGATTATTACGAACGACTCTTCGATTAACAGCATCGAAGATTTAGCCGGTAAAAAAATCGCCTTACTCCAATATACTCCGTCTGACGGCATGGTGATCGATGCCATCGACAACTCCTCCTTGTCTGCACGTAAAAAACAGTCGATCCAGTTTGTATATATTAATGTTGACGAAGGCACTGCCGGGGTTCGGGCTGCATTTAATTCCGGACAAGTCGATGCAGCAGCCCTTTGGGATCCTGATTTATCCCTCGCGCTAAAAGCAACACCAGGCTCCAAAGTCGTTTATTCAACTAAAACAGCAACCAACCTGATCTATGATGTGATTGTGTGTGACAGTAGGATCATCAATGACCCGGCCAACGAAGAAGTACTTAGAAGTCTGGTCAAGGGTTGGATGGCAGGTGTCAACCAAGCACGCCAAAATCCAGATGATGCCGTCGATGCATTAGTAAAAACTGAAGAATTCTTTACCTTGTTGGCGAAAGAACAGGGTGCCGGATTCATTAAGGGCTTATTCGACAACATCGTTTGGACTGGGCTGGAAGATAACATCCGAATATTGGGATTGGCAGGAGATACCAATCATTACGAGCGGGTCTATCGACATTTCGATAAAATCTACCGCAAGGCAGGCGCGTTGGCAAACCCAAATTCACCTGTAATCAATCCACAGGAATCGTTTGATTATCGTTTCATCAACAGTATGATGGCAGAGAATGAAGCTGCCAAGAAAGAAGCGGAAAAACCAGAATTTACTTTTAGTCGTGGTGAACGCGATAGAGCCGCCGTTAAGCCAGCTGCTCTGACAAAACCGGTATCTGTTAATTTCGCAACCGGCTCCTTTGATTTTAGCAAGCTTTCCAAGCGAATTATCGACACTGAAATGGTACCGTTAATTGAAAGTAACGGTTCAGCGTACTTTGAGGTTTCAGGAAATACTGACTCCACCGGCTCCCGCAAACTTAATATGCGTCTTTCCAGACAAAGGGCTCAAGTGGTCGTTGACTATCTTGTTCGTGAATGGGAATTTAAGCGTGATCGCTTTGTTGTTTCCGGTAATGGCCCTGACAAGCCAATCTGTAACGAGCAACAACCTGGATCGGAAGATTTGAACCTAACCCAGTGTCGAGCAAGAAACCGAACAACCAGGGTTTCTGTACTAAGCCGCTAGCATGTTGGCAAGGTCGTATTAAAGGATCATTGCAATTCATCACTATGTGGAATCCCTACCTTCCGCTTAAACCGACAAGCCGGAAAATCCACGGTATTGTAGCTGTGCTGGCCGTACTGATTCTTTGGAGCATGGTTTCCGGCTTGGGATGGGTTGGCCCGGCCAAACTTCCAGCTCCCTGGCAAGTCGCCAAGGCGTTTGGTTATTTATCCTGGGATCCCGGACAGAGCCGAAGCTTGCTGCTAAGTGCAATAGTATCATCTGTCAGCCGTGTTTTGATGGCGGGTATATTGGTTATTTTAATTGGTATCCCTATTGGCATATTAATGGGTGCATCACCCAGAATTAATGCGGCATTATCGCCCTTGGTCGACCCTTTCCGATCCGCTCCAGTCGTTGCTTTATTACCTATTCTGGTCATGTGGCTTGGCATTGGCGAAGTGATGAAAGTCGGATTTTTATTCGTCGGTGCCGTCGTTTTTCTGATCCCCATGACGCGTGATGCAATTCAGGCGGTACCACGCAAATACTATATTAGTGCAATCGACCTGGGTGCAACTCCATGGGAAGCCGTACGCATGTCCCTGTTACCCATGGCAATGCCCCGTATTGCCGATGCAATTATTGTCGCTGTTTCAGTTATGTGGACTTACATAACTGTCGCGGAATATGTCAATGCCGGTTCCGGTTTAGGCCAATTGATTCAAAATGCCCGGCGTTTCTCAGCGATGGATCAAGTCTTTGCCGGTATATTCGTCATTATCGCCTTGGCCCTCATAACCTACCAATTAATGATCGCCATTAAACACCGCATGTTCCCCTGGGAAACGGCTTAATATGGAAAATAGTGCTGAAATACCTTCTGACACCAATCCCCCTGTTGTTGAAATACAAAATGTAATACAACGCTATCCAAAACCTGATAGCAAAGACGAAACAACAGTGATTGGTGGAATCTCACTGACGTTTGACCAACAAGCAATCAACATGCTGCTTGGCCCGTCTGGTTGTGGAAAATCGACCTTATTGAAAATGGCAGGTGGCGTACCGCCTGCAGGAATAACCTACCCTACTGAAGGTAAAGTCTATATCAACGGAGAAGAAACAGTCGGGCCTCATCAAGACGCTGTCATGGTCTTTCAAAGCTATGCGAACCGACCCGACCTGACAGTCCGCGAGAATATCGCTTTCCCTTTCAAAATGAAACTCTGGAAAAGCCGAATTTCGGAACAAGAACAAAACCAGCGGATTGATCACATTCTTCAAGCCGTGGGCCTCTCTAATAAATCA
>JAZGGE010000386.1:0-3721 GCA_036480195.1 Methylococcales bacterium | reverse complement strand
CCACCAGGACTGTGCTATTGTTTCTCGTAACTTGCTCATTTTCCGATATTTTTAGAGTGTTTAGATGCCTCTATTTTATCATTTTTGAGCAAGGTTTTTCTTTTTTTTGCTATTCAAGCAATTAAATCCCCTCGCTTTTATGTATTTTGCAAGTAGCTCTTTATATAGTCTTGGAAACATCATATGCTGAAAATGTGACCAAAGAGGAGCTACTGGCAATACTAAGCCGCTAGATAGCAACTCATCAAAAATTTTACACTGAAAGTGGGCATTAGCCGCAGGATCGCCTTTAGAGTATGGTGAAGCAATATACACTGTTGGTTTCTTCATTGAGATTTTCCTCCTATTCAATACGATAAACCTTCATTACCTCATCTCCCAAATGATTGATAACTTTAACAGCAATTCTGCCGTTCTTGGGTTTATCAAACGGTCTTGAAATATCACTGTTGAGGGTCTCCCAAGCTTCCTGATTGATTTCGGCTTTGAGTGTGGTTTTTAAGGACTTATAGGGATCATTGGCACCCAGGAAATAGGCATGGCGGACAAAGAAGCTTTCCTCGTTATAATCGGTATCAATAAACCAGCAGGCAATACCGTCTGCATTGTCGCTGCGAACTTCTCCGGTGTTGGGATGAAAAACATCAACGCCATTAATTTTGACTGTAATTTGATCATCATCTGCATCAAGTACATCAATGTCAGGTTCGCCAAAGATCACAAACAGGTTTCCTTTACCTGTATTCTTCAGATCATCTGCCATATGCAGGTCGGCATTCATTCGTGCTTTTAATACAGGGACTCGGCCCAGCTTTTTAAATTCTGTCGAATGTGCATCGTAGTTAAATGCACAGGCGATTAATACATCAAAATCCGCATCAGCGGCTTCTCTGGCAGCACTGACCAAATCAGGCCGAGAAACAGTACCAAATTCAGGGCCGATAAAGATGGCTGCGCGTTTTTCGGTTTCAGTTTCGTCAACGCCTTTTTCTAAATACCGACCTTCAGCACAAACCAAATCGCCCGGCCAAGGCGTGAGAGAAATAAAATCGATTTTGTCTTCTTTATGGGCTTGCTGTACGCCTGCTGTTTTCAGATTTTCCAAAATGACCTGAGCAAAGTCTTGCTCTCCGTCCAAATCAGAGTCGAATTCTGCTTTTTTATATGTGGGATCAATCAGCTCATCATCTGCGCCAACAATCATTGCGCGGTGGGGTGACAGACTTTCTACCGTAAATGGCCCGGCAACACGTACTTTTTTCTTGTCTTCATAAGGCTTATCATAGAGATATTCAAAGTCGGCTTTTGCGGCAATCGATGTATCCATTTCCTTTTGTCTTGCGATGCGATTGTCCCACCAGTCTTTGTGGGTTTTCTTTACATTTTCAGACCAACTTTGATCAACATTGCGCGGAATATCCCATTCTTCCCAGGTTTGTTTAAGTTGTCTGTTTAAGCTTTCTCGAAGAGGCTCAAGCTTTTCCTGATACTTGTCCCAAATCACATCAATTTCTGTATTATTTGCGATGGATTTCAAAGTGATATGCGGAACACGCTCATAGACGAAGCCTTGTCGAATATCTTCTCGTGTGGGTTTAATTGACGGTGCAGTTCGAATGAGTGCAGCTTCTTTTTCCTGACCATCTTTAGAATCGGCCAAAAGATAATATGGATAACGAGCGCCCATTATTCGTGCTCTTGCCAATGTTAATGAAATACGTGAAGTATCTATGGTTATCCAACGACGCCCCCATTGCTCAGCAACATATACTGTTGTTCCTGAACCACAAGTAGGGTCAAGTATTAGGTCACCTGGATCAGTTACCATAAGAATACAACGCTGAATTACACTTGTAGCAGTTTGAACCACATATACTTTTTGATCAGAGAATCCGCTTATTGCTAAATCGTTCCAAAGCTCATTAATTGCATATACATGAAAGTCCGAAAGTTTTCGAACATATCTCGGAGTATTACCCAACGCAATTAGACGGCCACTTTTATCTATTCTAGGCAAATTTTCAGGTGACGGCTTGTAACCTTTTTTAAATGGTTTTCCACGAAAAATATATTCATATGGAGTGTTGCCTTGCGAAGTAATATTGTCATGGTAGACTACTTTTTCCGCCGGCAGGCTTCTTGTAACATCAAAACCCACCTCTGAGAGCGTGTTATCGTCGTTTAGAGTGTATTTAAATTGCGTAGCTCCGGCTTCGCCCGGTTTTTTTTCTTTATATAACTGGCGATATTTTGTTTGATCCTTGGACTTACCATACCAAAGTACATAATCCCCAATTGATGCCAAGAAATTTGATGACAAACCACCAGTTTTTTTAAAAAGTATGACTCCTAAACAATTGTCTTCGCCGAAAACCTCATCTAACACTGAGCGCAACCGATGTACATTTTCATCACCAATCTGCACAAAAATTGAGCCAGAATCCGCCAATAAATCACGCGCAACCATCAATCGGTCACGCAAATAGGTTAGATAAGAATGAATACCATCACGCCATGTATCGCGAAACGCTTTTACCTGTTCCGGTTCACGTGTTATGTGGGAAGCGTTCCCATCTTTTACATCCCTACTGGTTGTTGACCATTGAAAATTAGAATTAAATTTAATCCCATAAGGCGGATCGAAATAAATACACTGCACTTTGCCACGTAAACCTTCACGTTCAGCCAATGAAGCCATCACTTGAAGACTATCACCCAAAATCATCCGATTAGACCAATGCGCATCATGTTGATAAAACTCGGTCTTGGCATCCTCACTCGGCAAGCCATTGAAATCGGCAAAAAGATCAGTTTGAAAAGCCTGTTCTTGCTGCGTAGCCTCAGCTTTTTCTGATTGCCTGCGCAAATCATCTATCAGCGCTTTGGGATGTACTTTTTCCTGAATATACAGTGGTGGTGCATGCACCACCAGATCAGACCAATCCTGTTCATCCTTGCCGCGCCAGACTAGTTGTGGGTCAAGGTCACGATTTCGGCGTTCATAGGCGACTCGAACTGAGCTTTTATCTTTTTCGTGAAGCACAGCCTCGTATTCCGCTGTCGGAATATTGATGCGATTAGCATCGTCATGAGTCAGTGTTTCTACAGTTTTATTGCCTTGCGTTTTTTTCGCCATAAGTCGCTTTCATTCCAGAAATGGATTTTTGATAGTCACTTGCTCTATGCGTTGACCATGTTGCATATCTTCGCTGTACAAGGTTTTACAGCCTGCTTCGAGAGCGGCGGCAATAATCAGGGAATCGTAAAAGCTGTACTGGTATCGGGAATGGATATTCAGGCTACGCCTGTAAAGTGAAACATTAGGGTAAATACGAAGCAATGGACTTAGCGATGCATCCAAGTATTGAACTGTTTGCTCTTTGGTCAAACAAATTTGTGCTTTACGAACAATTGTATTGAGACATTCTTGTACTACCTGGAAGCTGATACAAGCGTTACCTGTTTCAATGCCTGATCGAATAATCCGGTTTGCTACATTAGCTTTGGCTTCATCTTCGCTCTCAAGCTGGTAGATAAAAAGATTGGTATCGAGGAAATGCTCAACGCTCATTCATCTCTTCCCGAGTCAGTTTTCGTCCAACTTTCAGTTTGCCACGCAATGCCATAATCGTTTCGTCATAAAAACGAAGTTGTTCTTGCTTGCGTGCATATTCAGCCAGCCAGATTCGAAACTGCTCGTTCAATGTCGTATGTTCAATGG
>JAZGGE010000385.1:0-10224 GCA_036480195.1 Methylococcales bacterium | reverse complement strand
AATGACAATGCTTTTTGATGTTCATAAGGTATTGTCTTTCCTATAGTCTGAACTGTTTAGGAATGTTGCTCATTCCTATGACAGGAGGTTGTCCGAGAATAGAGAATCTGCTGTGGAAAAGCCTTTTTCGGATCGCCTCCTGTTACCGTACTAGAGATGGACAGAAATATCAGACAGTTTCAGGTATTATATAAACTTAGATCCATGTATCCAGGATGAAGTTTATTATCCATAATAATTCATTGAGGCAAGCTAAGTAGACATGGTGCAACTAATTTGCAAAAGAATTCTTCTCAAATTGAGTGGCGAGGCGCTTATGGGGGAAGACAATTATGGGATTAACCCTCAGAGCATTGGCCGCTTAGCTAACGAAATAAATGATCTTTGTAACGTGGGCATACAAGTAGGATTGGTCGTTGGAGGAGGTAACATCCTGCGGGGGGCGGAACAGGCGGCGGAAGGCTTGGATCGGGTTACCGGTGATCATATGGGGATGCTTGCAACAATTATTAATGCACTTGCTATGCAGGATGCATTGGAGAAGATGGGGCAGCAAGTCCGGGTAATGTCGGCTTTGCAGATCAATCAAATCTGTGAAGACTATATTCGCCGAAAAGCAATTAGGCACCTTGAGCAGGGAAAAATTACCATCTTTGCTGCAGGCACCGGTAATCCGTTTTTTACAACGGATTCGGCAGCCAGCCTTCGAGCAATCGAAATAAATGCTGAATTGATGATAAAGGCGACTAAAGTTGATGGCGTTTACACGGCAGATCCTTTTAAAGATCCAAATGCGACATTATATTCCAGGTTGACTTACGATGACGCGCTCGACCAAAGGCTCAGTGTGATGGATGCCACAGCTCTTGTTCTTTGCCGCGATCATAAAATCCCTCTGAGAGTAATGAATATTTTTCATCCCGGTGCAATCATGAAATTGTTGCAAGGGGAAGAAATAGGGACACTCATTACTGCAGAGTCAGTAAATGATTAGCTAAACTACTGCTTCGTTTCCTATGGTTTTCTATGCTCTGATAGAATATACCTCTCGCGCCCAAGAATACCCATTTTTAGTGGGCATCTTTTCGGGAAGAGCGTTGTTGTAGAACCTTGAAAGAGATGACTCTTCCTGCGTTTATACGCTTGGCCCTTCACAAAAATATACCCACTCAAAACGGGCATTCTTGAACGCGAAAGGTATACAAGGCAAACTGAACGGCGACTATGAATCCGGAAAATCGTTACAATGATAGATGATATACAAAAAGACGCTTCAACTCGAATGCAAAAAAGTATTGAGGTACTAAAGGTCGACTTTTCAAAGATCAGAACGGGAAGAGCACATCCTAGCCTTCTAGAGCACATCACCGTTTCGTATTACGGGACTGATACCCCGCTTTCGCAAACTGCAAATATAGCAGTCGAAGATGCCAGGACATTGACTGTCACTCCATGGGAAAAAAGCATGGTGCAGGCGGTAGAAAAAGCAATACTCCAATCCAATTTAGGATTAAATCCAGTGACGGCTGGTGCGGTTATGCGCATTCCATTACCACCATTAACGGAAGAGCGGCGTCGGGATTTGGTTAAAGTCGTTAAGCACGAAGCTGAAAACAGTCGGATTGCGATCCGGAATATTCGTCGAGATGCAAATAGCGAATTAAAAGAAGCGACAAAGGAAAAACTAATCAGTGAGGATGAGGAACGCAAAGGCCACGACGCTATCCAGAAGCTAACGGATAGCTATGTGAAAAAGGTAGAATCTCTTCTCGAAGAAAAAGAAGCCGATCTGTTAGAAGTTTAAATTATACCTTTCACGTTCAAGGATGCCCGTTTTGAGTGGGTGTATTTTTGTGAAGGGCCAGGCGTAGAACCGAAAGAGCCATCTCTTTCAAGGCTCTACAACGACGTCCTTTGCGAAAAGATGCACGCTGAAAATGGGTATTCTTGGGCGCGAGAGAAATATTACATGGAGTATTCTAGAATGCGAGGGGTACATTATCAGGTGCATTCTTTCAGGTTACCTGACGATAGATATGACAGATAGTTTCCAGACGATTTTTCCTACTAAGGGGGCTACTTAAAGGAATGGAAAATAAATAACTTGAATATCCTGACTTGCCTTTTTGCTCGTCTTCTTCGTTGTGGCAACAGTTACATAGCCTGCTATGCGCCTGTTGCCACGCCTTGAAGGCCAACAAAAATACTGCACCATAATGTCCAAGTTATTTATTTTACATTCCTAAAAGAGTAGAAAATCTACAGTGGAAAGCACTTTAGGCCAATTGAATTTAGGGGTTAAGAATGAAAGGCTCTGGTGAACAACGTTTACCGCGGCATATAGCGATCATTATGGACGGTAATGGTCGGTGGGCGAAGAAAAGATTTCTCCCTCGTGCTGCAGGACATAAAGCCGGCGTCAAAGCAGTACGGAAAATTGTAGAGTTTTGCGCGGATGGTGGGATAGAGGCATTAACGCTTTTTGCGTTCAGTAGTGAAAACTGGCGACGGCCACGGAAAGAAGTCTCGATCTTAATGGATTTGTTTTTGGCCATGCTGAATGCGGAAACTGAGAAATTACATAAAAATGGTATTCGAATTCGGCTTGTAGGTGACCAAACTGCATTTTCTGAAAAGCTACAGAGGAAGATAGTAGAAGCTGAACAACTTACCGAAAATAATACCGGACTAAATCTCCTTATCGCGGCTAACTACGGAGGCCGGTGGGACATTCTTCAAGCCGTACGGAAGATAGCTCGTCGCGTGGAGGAGGGTACTTATAGTGCTTTGGAAATTACCAGTAATCAACTGGAAAAGCACCTATCATTTGCTGACTTACCCGAGCCGGATCTTTTTATTCGCACGGGTGGAGAAAAAAGAATCAGTAATTTTATTCTTTGGCAACTAGCTTATACTGAACTTTATTTTACGGAAACCTTGTGGCCTGATTTTGATGAGCAATCCATGGAAAAAGCCATACAGGACTTTGCCAGTCGCCAACGACGCTTTGGTTATACGAGTGAACAGATCGAATCAGGAAGCAGACTTGGGGAATTGGTTCCTTAGGATTAGGGAATCAGGTGATCGACATTGAAGTAACTACGGAAATGACTTATTTTTTATCCCTCTTGCGTTGCACAATGAATTGTGTGGCTTTCGATGTGACTCGCTTTACTTGAAGCAGATTCAAAATCCGGCACCTATTTCGGATTTTGTTTAATTACTGATTCCCTTAATGCTATAGGGAAATCCTGAAAAATTAAACGACCTCTTTTTTTCTTAAACAATAATAATAAATAAATGCTATTCAAACGCATCATAACTTCTTTGATTCTTGCCCCATTGATCATCGCGGGCGTATTATACCTTCCGGAAATTTATTTTGCCCTCATCTGGGGGATAGTTATTCTTGTTGCTGCGTGGGAATGGAGCAATCTTGCCGGCCTGGAAAAGACCCTGCATCGATACCTGTTTCTTTTTGGATTAGTTCTTTCCCAGCTGTTTATGTTTAGTTGGATTGATCTTTTGGAGGTTTTGGCGAGGATAGGAGGAGAAGCGCTGGATTTCCGGGAAAGTGCAGATACCCTGGATTGGCTTGTTGTCGTTGTGGTGGTTTGGTGGGTGGTTGTCGCGTTTGCGATGAAAAGGAATCCGGATAAATTATTGGAATCAAAGGCATCTACAAAAGCCAGACTTTTCATGGGATGGTTTATTCTGCTGATGGCGTGGCATTTTTTAGTCCGGTTACGCCATGTCTGGGATCCCAGCTTGACATTGTATTTAATTCTGCTGGTATCTTTCGCCGATATTGCCGCATATTTCGTAGGCCGAAGGTTCGGCAAAACGAAGTTGGCTCCCGATATCAGTCCGGGAAAGACCGTCGCTGGCATGTACGGCGCTATGGCAATTACTTTGGCTTTTACCCTGATTGTTGCTTTTGGTTATGGGTTCAATATGTTAGTGATGGTCGATTTCATCATTTTATCTCAAGTTACGGTCATGTTTTCCGTTTATGGTGATTTGTTCGAGAGCCTTGCTAAACGCCATCGGGGAGTAAAAGATAGCGGGACGCTAATTCCCGGCCACGGTGGTGTCTTAGACCGTATCGACGGCCACCTCTCGGCTATACCTATCTTTTTTCTGGGGATTAAATTGATAATACTTCAAATCTTATGAAGAATTTGTGTATTCTTGGGGCGACGGGCTCTATAGGGGTCAGTACCCTGGATGTTGTTTCAAGACATCTGGATCAATTTAATGTGGTAGCTCTTACCGCCAACAAAAATATTGATCAATTATTTGACCAATGCCTAAAACACCGGCCGGATTATGCTGTTGTTGTGGATACCGAAAAAGCTGAACGGTTTGCTCAACGCCTTAAGTCATCATCCGCTTCTCATATCACGGTGTTTGCAGGAAGTGAAGCACTAGAGAAGGTGGCTTCACTGCCTGAATGTGATTACGTTATGGCAGCAATTGTGGGTGCGGCAGGCTTGTTGCCGACATTGGCTGCTGCCAGAAGTGGGAAAAAGATACTGCTTGCCAATAAAGAAGCCCTGGTAATGTCCGGATCCCTGTTTATGGATGAGGTCTCCCGTGCTGGCGCAGAACTACTTCCCATTGACAGTGAGCATAACGCTATTTTTCAGTGCATGCCCGCAGGCTATAAGGCAGGGAGTAAAGCCAAAGAAGTCAGACGGATTCTCCTGACTGCCTCTGGAGGTCCTTTTCGTACTTTGGCATTGGACAAGCTGCCTGATATGACGCCAGAGCAGGCAGTGGCTCATCCAAATTGGGACATGGGGAAAAAAATATCAGTCGATTCAGCTACAATGATGAATAAGGGGTTAGAGTTGATTGAGGCGAGTCTGCTATTTAATCTTCCTCCAGAAAAGATTGAAATCGTCATTCATCCACAAAGCGTTATCCACTCTATGGTGGACTACGTAGACGGCAGTATTCTTGCGCAAATGGGTAATCCCGACATGCGAATTCCCATTGCACACGCAATGGCTTGGCCTGATCGTTTCGATTCAGGCGTGGAACCTTTGGATATATTCGCGGTCGGAAGATTAGATTTTGAGAAACCGGATTTTTCACGCTTCCCTTGTTTGGAATTGGCTTTTCAGGCAATCAATCAAGGAGGTGTTGTACCGGCAATTTTAAATGCAGCGAATGAGATTGCGGTTGAAGCATTTTTAGAAGGTAAGATTCGATTTACCGATATCGCATCCGTAATAAAAGATAGCATGGATACTTTAACCAATAGTCCGGCTGATACCCTTGAACATATTTTAGATGCAGATAAAACGGCGCGGAATACCGCGACGGAATTTATCCAACAACGGCTTTCGAACTAACTATGGGCTCTTTCCTACATACCAGCATTTTTTTCATTTTGTCTTTGGGAATATTAGTTTTTATTCACGAATTTGGGCATTTTTGGGTAGCCAGAAAATTGAATGTCAAAGTGCTACGTTTTTCGCTTGGATTTGGGAAATCGCTATGGCGTTCTCAGAAAACACCAGAGAGTACGGAGTTCGTCGTAGCAGCCATTCCATTGGGTGGTTATGTCAAAATGGTGGACGAAAGGGAAGGGGAGGTGCCGGAAAAGGATCTGCCATACGCTTTTAATCGCCAACCTCTCCTAAACCGGGTTGCTATCGTCCTGGCGGGGCCAGTGTTTAACTTGCTCCTGGCAATTTTATTATATTGGGCTGTGTTTATATTGGGTGAATCTGGAATTCGACCCATTTTAGGTTCCGTGGCGGAAGACACTTTTGCAGCGCATGCGGGTATTTCTGAAGGTGATGAGATTCTGTCAGTGTCCGGTCAATCCACACCAACATGGAGTCTTGCTCTTACCACCCTGTTTGCGGAAACCATGGATAAGCAAAGAATTCCCGTTGTCGTAAAAAAGCCTGATGGCACCACTGCTGAACATGTCCTGGATATACCGGAAGATATCGAAATTGAACCTAAAGAATTTCAGGAAAAACTAGGATTTACACCGTGGAGACCTTCTTTAAAACCAGTTTTGAAAGAAGTGATTTCTGGCGGATCTGCAGATAAAGCCGGGTTTCATTCCGGTGATCAGGTCATGTCAATTGATAATGTCGATGTGACAACCTGGGAAGCATTTGTCAAAGAAGTAAAAAATCAACCTGGCCGTGTCCTAAGTGTTGTTATCGAACGGGATGGTGTATTACATACATTGGAGTTGACCCCAGCTGTGCATCAGACTGACAAAGGTGAAATTGGTCGAATCGGCGCTACCGTGAGGGTTCCGCCTGAACTATTACAAATGTATAAAGTTAAGTATCAGTTGGGCTTTGCGGATGCGTTTGTTGCAGCCGTCAATAAAACTGTAGACTTTTCGTTTTTGACATTGAAAATGATTGGTAAGATGGTGACCGGTAGCGCATCGGTCGAGAATTTGTCCGGCCCTATCGGAATAGCCAAAATTGCTGGCGAATCAGCAAATATGGGGGTAGTCGCTTTCCTCAAATTTCTCGCCATTATCAGTATCAGTTTGGGGGTTCTTAATCTATTACCAATTCCTATGCTCGATGGTGGCCATTTATTTTTCTATTTGATTGAAGCAATTAAGGGCAGTCCGTTGTCAGATAGTGCAATGGCCTTGGGGCAACAAGTCGGCATGGCACTTTTAATGGGTCTAATGGGGCTTGCCATTTACCTGGATATTGGTCGGTTATTCGCATAAATTTTATCCTTGGAATAAATAAAATATGAAAAAGTTCAGTGTTATATTTGGTTTTTTAACAACGCTATTTTTCGCCAACAATGGGCTTGCGGACGCTGAGATGGTAAGAAGTTCCCTGGCCAAAGCGCTTCCTGGATTTGCCCCTGACTCGATTAAGCCCTCTGAAGTGCCAGGGCTGTTTGAGGTCGCTGTAGGGCCAAAAATCTATTACATATCAGAAGATGGGCGTTATATGCTGCAAGGTGATCATTTAGTCGACATCGCATCTCGCACGGATATTACTGATAAAAAGGAAGCAAAAGCCCGTGTTGCAGTTTTAGAGAAGCTGGAATCGAAAGACCTGATTACGTTTGCACCTAAGGAAACACGTTATAAGGTTTCCGTATTTACCGATATCGATTGCGGATATTGTCGTAAATTGCACAATGAAATGGATAAATATCACGAGCAGGGTATCGCCATCCAGTACTTATTCTTTCCGAGGGCTGGAAAAGGATCTGAGTCTTTTAAAAAAGCAGAGTCAGTCTGGTGTTCTGATGACCGAAATCAGGCGTTAACGAATGCAAAAAACAGTGGCAAAATTGAGTCAAAAACCTGTGATAATCCCATCGGCAAGCAAATGGATCTGGGTCTAGCCATGGGTGCAAGAGGAACGCCAATGATCGTTACTCAAAAAGGCAATGTATTACCGGGTTATGTTCCAGCAGACAAGCTTGCCCAGGTGCTTCAGCAAGAATCAATCGACTAGTGATCTTAATCGATAGAGAATTTCCAATGCTTCTTTGGGGCTGACTTCATCTGGCAGAATATGTTCTAGCAAGGATACAGCAGGATGCAGTGCCGGCTCTGCGAAAAGATCCATTTGTTGTCCGCCTACAGTTTGATGTTGGTCTGAGGAAGCCGTGTTTTCGAGCATAATCAGTTTCTCTTTGGCTCGTTCGATGACAGGTTGAGGTACCCCCGCCAACGCTGCGACTTGTAACCCGTAGCTTTGGTTCGCAGCGCCCTCTCTGACGGCATGCATGAAAACGATAGTGTTGCCATGCTCAATGGCATCTAAATGAACGTTAAAGACAACCTGCTTTTCGTCGGCTAATGTGGTTAACTCGAAATAGTGGGTCGCAAAGAGGGTGAATGCCTTTAGCTGACTAGCCAAAAACTCAGCGCATGCCCAGGCTAGCGAAAGACCATCGAAAGTACTCGTCCCCCGACCGATCTCATCCATTAGAATCAGACTTTTCTCGGTGGCGTTGTGAAGAATATTCGCGGTTTCTGACATTTCCACCATAAATGTGGATCGGCCACTCGCCAAATCATCTGAGGCCCCAATCCGTGTGAAAATGCGGTCAATGGGCCCAATTTCAGCAGACTTTGCCGGAACATAACAACCGATATGAGCCATCAGGACAATCAGCGCATTTTGCCTCATATAGGTTGATTTCCCCCCCATATTGGGTCCAGTGATCATCAAGATGCGCCGATCCTGAGTAAACTCCAAATCATTGGCAACGAATGGCTCTGTTGATGTGGCTTCAATGACCGGATGTCGTCCTTCGATGATACGAATTCCCGGCGTCTCTACAAGATAAGGCTGAGTATAATTCAGGTTGTCAGCCCGTTCAGCAAAATTTACCAGGACATCTAATTCTGCCAAGCCAGAAGCGCAAGACTGGATCAACACAAGTGACTGGTTTAGTAGATCCAGCAGATCATCATAGAGTGCCTTTTCAAAGCTAAGCGCCTTTTCCTTCGCGCTGAGCACCTTATCTTCGAAGGATTTGAGCTCTGGAGTAATGTAGCGTTCGACATTTTTTAAAGTCTGCTTACGGGTATAGTCAACAGGAATTTTATCAGCCTGGGAACGTGGTGCTTCAAGGTAGTACCCTTGTACCCGGTTATATCGAACTTTTAAAGTGCTAATTCCGGTTCGTTGTTTTTCCCTGGATTCCATATCAAGAAGGAATTGATCGGCATTATTGCGAAGGTTACGCAGTTCATCAAGTTGATTCTCGTATCCCGATGCGATGACGCCGCCATCGCGAATCAATACCGGTGGATTCTCCACAATCGCACGATTCAGTAATTCATGGATTTCAGGGTGCAGTCCGATAGTCTCTTTTAATGCAGCTAGCAAACCCGACTGAAAAGGCTGCAAAATCATTTGCAAGGGTTCTAGTACACCCAACGTTTGGCGAAGCATAACCAAATCACGCGGTCGGGCTGATTTCATTCCTATACGCGTAGCAATTCGTTCAATATCCCCTACTTGGCGAAGAATTTCTTTTATTTCCTGATAATGCCTGTTGGTCAGTAAATCATCAATACATTGATAACGGCCAAGGAGTTGACCATGGCTGCGTATGGGCTGGTTGATCCAACGCCGCAATAACCGGCTACCCATAGCCGTTGCAGTTTTGTCGAGAACACCAAACAGGGTGAACTCCATCTTGCCTGACGGATGAAAATCCAGCTCAAGATTGCGCCTGCTGGCTGCATCCAGGGTAATACAGTCGTCCTCGTTCTCGACGTGTAAGCTCCGAATATGGGGGAGGGCGCTCTGTTGGGTATTTTTAACGTATTGCAATACACAACCCGCAGCACCAATAGCCAAATCCATATCGTCACATCCGAATCCGGATAAGTCCTTGGTTTGAAGCTGCTTTGTCAATAATCGGTGGCCGCTTTCTGAATCAAAATGCCACGGTGGTTGGCGACAAAGGCCGTTACGATTTGAAAGGACACTTACCAAAGCAATATCTTCAGAGACAAGAAACTCCACGGGGTCAAGCCGTTCTATCTCCCCAACCAAATTCTCTTCGCTCTCTACCTGCTGTAACGTAAATCGACCGCTGGAAAGGTTCAAGCTGGTGATGCCATAACTAGATCCAGATTGGTTCACTGCGACCAGCAGATTGTCCTTTCTTTCTGAGAGCAATGCTTCATCAGTGACGGTTCCCGGGGTAATAATACGAACAACTTTCCGTTCCACTGGCCCCTTCGTTGTTTTCGGATCACCAATCTGCTCACAAATTGCGACTGACTCCCCTTTTTTTAGAAGCTTAGCCAGATATCCATCCGCTGCGTGGTACGGGATTCCCGCCATGGGTATAGGCTTTCCTGCTGATGAACCCCGGCTGGTTAGAGTAATATCGATCAACTGTGAGGCTTTACGGGCGTCATCAAAAAAAAGTTCATAAAAGTCCCCCATTCGATAGAATAAAAGTGTTTCGGGGTGATCGTTTTTGATGCGCAAGTATTGCTGCATCATCGGGGTGTGGGTTGCTTTCTTGTCTGCTTCTTTTGCCATGGGCGATAGTGTATCGAAGAACAGCGCAGACGCATAATCTGTAAATTCAGTATCCCTGATCTCACAGAATTTGTTTTGATACCTTCGTAGGAGGGGCTTTAGCCGCGATCTCGGCCAAGATCGCGGCTAAAGCCCCTCCTACGGAGAGAAGTCGTTATTTTAGGCTCAGAACAAAATCCCATGAATTTCTATA
>JAZGGE010000384.1:0-5352 GCA_036480195.1 Methylococcales bacterium | reverse complement strand
TTAACCCATCTTCGTGACTTATATTTACAATTCCCCAATATTACAATAAGTTAACATTTTTAATTGGTCTCAGTTGGCACTACATATTTTTTCCTGTCAATCATTGTTTTACATTTACCGATAAGGTCGGGTTTAATATTTAGGGCCTCATAAATTTGTTTCTGACGCCCCTCGGCTTTCGTTGTCGTTCGTAAGTGAATCACTTTGTGTTTCGTCGGCAAGGTAATGGTCATGCGCTGTTGAGTCGACATGATATTGCGGATGCTGTCCCAGCTTAAATGAATACCTTGTTGTTTAAGCTGATAGCGTATTGTGTGCACCAGATGATACGCCAGTAAAGTAATAAACAAGTGCCCGGTGACACGCTCTTCTTTCTGGTGGTAAACCGGGCGTAAGCCGAGTTCGGTTTTCAAACTTCTAAAAGTGGCTTCGATTTCGGTCAGCATGATATAGGTCGTCCACAACTGTTCTTCAGACCAGTCAGGAATATTGGTTCTTAGGCAGTAGACCCCGCTGTGCGAGTCTTTCTGTTCGCTTTGGCGTTGCCATTTTATCCGGATGGCGTTTTTTTTCTCATCATCGGCCATGACGTCGATATGATAGTCCTGTGAAACGCGCTGGTTTTTTTCGCGCAGTCGACCGATACGTTCTAGTATTTTAGTGTATTTTTTAATCGTCCCTTTTTTGTTCAGACCCGCATCAAGTTTCTCGAGTGCTTCTTCCAGTCGGACATGAAAGCGGTTACGGATACTTTGCTCTTTTTTGGCTTTTTGTTCTGAGTGGCAATAGAGCCGAGTTTCCTGTGTTTCTTCATCGGTTTCGCTATAAACACAGACCGTGCTGTTTTCGGTTTCTCGCACCATAACGGCATTGTCCTGGTCTTTGGGATTTTTCACGGACTGTTCCCGACTGACCACCAGATAATGATAGCCGTGCTCTGTTAACCAGTCGATATTATCCTGACTGGCAATACCGGCATCCATGATGATGACAGGTTTTGTTACCTGAGGAATCGAATTTTTATCTTGTAACCCATCCAGCATCCGTTCCAATGTTCCCGGTTCACTGGCATTACCCGGAAAGACCTGGCTGCTCAGAGGGAATCCATCGCCATCCAGAACCAGTCCCAGCGTAACCAGAGGACAGTCACTACGTTTTTCTTTGGAGCGTCCAAACTGAGCTTTGGGATTTTGCTTGCATTGACCTTCAAAGTAGGTGTTGGTCAAATCATACAGGACAATACTGCGATTCAACTCGAATAAGGTCTGTTCCTGGCGGGATAGAAATGTTTCCAGCGCCGCTTGGTGTTTGAGTAGTTTATCACTGATCGTATAAAGCCGTGTCAGGCTGGTACTGCCATAATCATGGTCAAGCAGTTCTCCCAGTGCAGAGCGTGATTGCAGCCAGTCAAGGGTGTACAATTCACTTCCCGGTGAAACCGCCCGGCCTATGATGTTACCGAGGGCTGCAGCTAGGTCGACTTTGTTAAACCCGAGGGCGGTGAGTTTCTGATCCAGCTGTAATTGCAAGACGGCATGCCATGCCAGTGATTCAACACCGATAGTGCGGGCTTGAAGGGCTTCGACATGATTGATATCGACGCGGTGAACATCAGGTTTCGGACTTGCAGTCTCCACCGGCTGTGCCAGCTTGGCGATGATCAGCGCACTGTAACGCTGGGCTGAAGCTTCCAGAAGCTGTGTTAACTCATCGGCTAAATGAAACAACTCGTGCTGATGAGGCTCAGAACCTTCCAATAACTGTTCAATTCTGGCGGTTAGTAATGGCCAATGCTCGGCATCAATGGCAAAATTCTTGCCTAGATTTAATAGCGTGCGCTGTTTGACCTGTTTTCCCAGGCGCACAGATTCAACAATCCGATAGGTGTAGTAAGCACCGCCATCATCCAGGTTTTTGGTTTTAGTTTTTCGAATATACATGATCCCTAGCATAACGAAAAACTGGGGTGAATCAATAGTTCAACTAAAAAATAATGGCACTACCGAAGGGCGAAATAAAAGGCTCTTGATTTTAAAGGGGGGTTTTTCATGAAAATTCGGTGTTAACAAAGAATCAATGGTTTAGGATGAAAAAAGTCACGAAGATGGGTTAAGTATCATAAGACGCTCTGTTACAGACTTAAAAGTTTGGCACAGAACTCTTGGAGCTCAATCCATAGCTGCTGAATCCATCCATTGTTTGAGAATCACCAGCATTTTCGCGAGCAATAATAAGTCGATACCTTTTTCCTGAACTTTGACTTTTTATTCGAATAAAAGGCAATTTACTTGCTTGTTCTTCTCTATCCATAAAATAAGATAAAGCTGCCACACAACTCATGTTTTCCCGCTTGGCTTTACGCCTTGCTAATCTCGCATTGCTACCCTTAGGCTGAATACGTTTAAAGAAAATATAACCTTCCATCTTTTCCGGCACATTGTGAATACTGCTGATATGCACATAATCGCTCATCCGAGATAGCCATTCATTGATTTTTAACTTTTCTAAAATTTCTTGAGAAGGGGCAAATACCCGTAACTTATTACCAAGTTGGTTTTTTTCACTATCATAGTCAGGAAATGCAACACCAATACTCACTTTTCCATCCGCATCCTGGCTTTCAACTAAGGCAAGGTGAAGCTGTTGGTAGAGTTTTTCCCACAAAAAATAAAGTGTAATGTCAGCGTTGGGTAGTAATGTAATGTTTAGATAACATTTCATCGTATTAGTCCTTTCCGCTTTCACCAAATACGCCGCCACGAACCAAGACTGCCATCACGTAATGTTCGTCTTGTTTGTCTTCCAGTGTTTCACCCGTGGCGAAGCGATCAAATAAACTGAAAAAATCAGCTTTTGCCTTTGGGTTCCGGTAGGCTGTGCCCAGATTGGTAACGGCCCCATAAGGTTCAATAGCAATGGGGCCTACGTTCACTTCATCGTGCTGTGGATACCAGGTGTCAATAGTGCGTAAAGCATTACCAATTTTTTGCGAATGCATTCCTGCTATACCATTAATATGATAGAGTATTTTGCTTTTTCCAGTTTTGCTATTGCCTTTGTCAAGAACCAGTTCTTCGCTCGGATATACATCTTGGGCTTTACCGACTTGTGCGAAAGCATTGATTTCCAGCAATAAAAAATCAGTTGTTCCAGATAGCGCAGAAGCAATTTGTTTGGCTAGTGCATCAATTTCTGGCGTTGTTGAATCGAAATCACGAGTGCTTAGGTCTGCCGCATTGAATATCCATTCTGACTGTTCAGCACCATTAAGCACTTTAACTTGCACTTCAATGTGTTCTGCTCCAACCCGGTTACGCCATAAAAAGCGTGCATTTGCGATATTGACTGCATAGCGATTTGCCAGCTCACTAAAACCTTCTGCGCTAATATATTGGTTGGCCGCTTGAGTATAGGATTCGTTAAACTCTTTGTTATTGCACGCTGATGGATATTGCACACCGCTGAGCACCTTGAGTGTAAACTGAAGCTTCAAGGTGTCTTGATCAGTTGCCAGGGCGCAACTATCGACGCGTTGTAGATTCGGTTTTTCCACTTCGGCATTGAGTTTTAATGGATCATTTTTTATGGCGGCTTTGAGTCGATTCGAGATGGTTCCACGAACTGATTTCTCTTGTAGGTTTAGTGGTACTACCGCTGCTTCGTTATTCCGCTGCGCCCATGTGGTGCCATACATAAAACCATCGGAGGGAACCATTTTTTTTTCAAATGCCAGTACGGATGCTATGTTGTCTTTTTTAGCCATGAATTTTCTCCCTAAATTTCGATCGTTGGTTTGATTTGTTGACAAAGGTAAAGGTTATTTTCTAAATCTGTATGGTAGTGCCAAAGCATTTGGTCAAGATCTTTTATTCGATATGGCATTACGAATTCGCCAAGGGTGACAATACTTTCCGCAAAACGATGCGGGGTATCTGGATCGCGCTGATTTTCCGCTATGCCCAGATCGGTAATGCCGTGGAAACCAGTGGCGATAGGAACAATCCAGCCCTTTTCTCTACGGCTGCTTGTCCAGGTGACTTTTTCATTTTCATCCAGCTCGCTACTCTGCGTGACTTTTAAATACTCCAATAATGCATCAATGGCATCTTGTCCTTCTTGCATGGCTTTTTTCATCAGATCGCGACGTTCGATGAGGCAATACCCTGGCATTAGCCGGCGTAATAATTTTCTGCGGCTGGTTTCATCATCCACTTCAATGAGCTCAGATGCTTGATTTTTCAATATATCGCCACCTGCCAATTTCATCTTGCCTTGAATTAGCTGATCAACCCATTCTGTAAAATCATCTTCATCAATTATTCCCAGACCTTCACATTCCATCACCAGTGAAATATCCAGGTGACAGCGTGCTTCTTCAATAAAAGAAGGGCGATTACCGTTTTTATCGAGCGGATTACCTGTACCAATAATGGAATGAACATAATCGCCATTTCCTTTATAGGTTTGTAAATCAATGTTGTGACAGACAACCGCCATACTTTTAAAGTGCACTTTGTCATATTCAGCGGCCCTGAGTTTCCGCTCTAAAGCGTGGGTAGCGCCCAGCCATGCGCTCATCGCAGGAAAACCAACGGTGTACGGGCTGGAAAGTGCATTGGCATTGAGGACATTGATATGTGGGATTAACAATATGTGCTTCATCGCAATGCCTCCTCGCAATCTTCAATCATGGCTTTGAAATAGGGCAATTGCTCATCACCTATGCTGAGGGCTTTGTCGTCCATGACTTTTTTATAGGCATGTATAAACCAAAGTGACAAATCATCTTTTACTGCATCAAGCCAATCGATATTATCTTCCCTTGACTCTGTATAAAACTGATCAAGCCAGATTTTTTGATACTTGGGGAGTTGTTGATAATTGTCGGATTCCGACCAACCCGCTTCCAGGTAACGAATCATCCAGAGCCTATCAGAGACTTGATAAATGATGCTTCTGGTTAGCCCGTCTCGCTGGTTTCGAATATGTATATTGTTGATATCGCTAGTGAGTAAAGTATGAAATTTTTTGAAGTCTTTCTGATAGGCTTTTGTCCAAAGCGTATTGGTGAAGAAATTGGTTTTTGGTGGCTGGATTTTGCGTGCTTGTAGTTCAGGCGGCATAGAAGGAAGCAAATAAGCAGTACCTCCATTTTGATTATTCAAAACACTGATGTTTTGCGGTTTGGTGCCACCAAAACCCACAACGCTTAATCCATACACTTCTGAGCCTCTTGCAAAAGCCATCAAAGCGAGGGGAATTAATAGCGTGAGCAGCTAAAAAAAAGAAAAACGTGCTCAAAAATGATAAAATAGAGGCGTCAAAACAATCTAAAAACATCGATAAATGAGC
>JAZGGE010000383.1:0-8472 GCA_036480195.1 Methylococcales bacterium | reverse complement strand
CATCGCTATTTTTCCGTATCATTTCATGAAAACGGTGATCATCAAATCCGCCTCTGGCGGCGTCGTCCTCGGTTGCCCCGTAATAAACCGTGTCGATGCGAGCCCAGAATATGGCTCCCAGACACATTGGGCATGGCATACAAGTTGTGTAGAGGATGCAGTCGGAAAGATCAAAGCGGCTCAGTTGTTCACTGGCACGTCGGATAGCCAGCACCTCGGCGTGGGCTGTAGGATCATTGGTCTTGAGTACTTCATTGTGTGCGTTTGAAATCTCTTCGTCATTTTTAGTGATAACGGCGCCAAAAGGTCCTCCATCGCTCGCCAACATACCCCGTGTTGCTTCATTTAATGCTACCTTCATCCATTGATTCATAGCATTATTGTAAGTCAATTTTGATAGAAATATAGGATTGTTCAATTATCCCGACATCTACTGACCATTTACTCGATAGTATGGGTTATGATTCCAGTTTCTCGCACCATATAACTCGAATTCGTATATATGCCAGCAACTTCCCCACTGATTGAAGAAATTCACTATTTTGAGGACAGTGCCATAAGATTCGCTCCGTTTATGACGCAACCCTGGAGTGTTTTGTTGGATAGTGCGCATCCCTACGGAAATCAAGGACGTTATGATATCTTTGCAACAGATCCTTATATCACATTGGTCACTGAGGGGCAGCAGACCGAAATACGGACTCGCTTCGGGGTCTCGCTATCATCAGATGATCCCTTTCAGATAGTTCGGAAAGAACTGGGGGAGGTTGTGCCTTCCAAGAGTTTTTTGCCCTTCTGTGGGGGTGCTATTGGCTATTTCGGTTATGATCTTGCCCGTCGTCTAGAGCTATTGCCTGCAATAGCTCTAGACGAAGAAAGCATTCCCGAGATGATGGTTGGCATTTATGATTGGGCAGTGGTCGTGGATCATCATGCTCAGCGTACTTGGCTCGTTGGCCAGGGCCGGGATCCTGAAACGAGAGGGCATTGGTCTGGTTGGGTAAACTGCCTTAATCAATCTCCTCAAGATATTGAACAACAGGATTTTCATATCAAGGAAAACGTCAAAGCGAATATGTCTTTTGATGATTATGCCAAGGCATTTTTAAAGATTAAAAAGTACATACTGGAAGGAGACTGCTATCAGGTCAATCTCGCTCAGCGGTTTTCCACCACCTGTCATGGAGACCCGTGGCTGGCATACCGGAGTTTGCGAAAAGTAAATCCAGCTCCCTTTAGTGGTTATCTCAATTTTCCACCCGTAAAAATTCTTTGCTCTTCTCCAGAACGTTTCTTACAGGTCGACGATGGACATGTTGAGACCAAGCCTATAAAAGGTACTCGGCCCAGAAAGAAAAATGCTAAGGATGACCAGCGGGAAATTGAAATACTCAAGGATAGCTTAAAGGATCGTGTCGAAAATCTGATGATTGTGGATCTGCTTAGAAACGATATCAGTAAGAACTGTAAACTGAATAGTGTTCGGGTACCGAAACTTTTCGATGTAGAAAGTTTTGCGACGGTTCATCATTTGGTGAGTACCGTCTGCGGCGAATTGATTGAAGGGCGGCATTCGTTGGATTTATTACGAGATGGCTTTCCCGGTGGCTCAATCACTGGCGCGCCTAAACTTCGGGCAATGGAGATTATTGAAGAATTAGAACCTCACCGGCGGGGAATCTATTGCGGATCGCTTGCCTATGTGGGCTTCGATGGTAATATGGATAGCAATATTACGATTCGTACTTTAGTGCAATCAGACCAAACCATACGATTTTGGGCCGGTGGTGGTATTGTAGCGGATTCAGAACTTGATGCTGAATATCAAGAATGCTTCGATAAAGCGGACGCCATACTACGGCTTATGGAACAGATCCGCGCTAATACTGGATAAAGTTATGTGGGTAGTTAAATTGGGCGGGAGTTTATCCCGATCTCCACAACTAAAGCAATGGCTTAAAGTATTAGTCAATGTTGGAGAACGCATAGTTATTGTGCCGGGAGGCGCTGCATTCGCCGACCAAGTTAGGGATGTACAACGACATTGGCGGTTTAATGATGTTATAGCCCATCAAATGGCTATTCTGGCGATGAATCAATATGGGCTTATGTTCAAGGGTATGGTCGATGACTTGATCATGGCAACTTCCATTGAAGAGATTCAGCAACTCTATAAAAAACGGTCGGTGGTTGTGTGGTTGCCTTCCATCGCGATGCTCGGACAAACTGATATTCCCGCATCCTGGAGCGTAACATCTGACAGTCTAGCCGCTTGGCTGGCGCAACATCTTCCGACAAAACACTTGATTCTGGTCAAGTCTATTGCTTTTGATCTGCCGGAAGTATCTACTTCATGGTTGGTTCAGCAGGATATTGTTGATGCGTCATTTCCACATTTCATCAATCAGGCGGGTTTTGACGTATGGATTCTGGAGGCGGGCAATGCTGGCTTATTTTATACAGCCGTTCGAAATGGAGCGAATTTAGGGACCCATGTATTGATAGAGAATAGTGGGGAAGACATGCCTGACAGTTCGCTTTAGAAAATGTGTCATCTCTTTCAAGTTTCTACAACGACGCGCTTCGCAAAAAAATGTACGCTAAAAATGGGTATTCTTGAGCGTGAGAGGTATATGATGGCGAAGGCTGAAATGACATCAATAAGTACAAAAATGGACTATTCTTATTATGTAAAGGGAGCTTTTTCTTCTCCACGAAACAATCTTTATTCTTTGCGAGAATAGCGTAACACCAGAGTGCCTTACCCCCTATAGCGTTTCGGAGTGTCAATGTTTGAAGGATTTATTGGACGTACCCCCATTTATAACAAGTCATTGGAGTTATTTGGTTATGACTTGCAGTTTGGCTGTCAGGAGTCAGCAGAAACTATTAAATCAGAAAAAGGATTTTACTCGAAAGATTGTATTGCAAATGTAAGTAGTGAAATTCCTTTAGAGAAAATCACAGGTCCAAAGATTGGTTTTATTGATGCTTTTCCGTCTCTATTATCAGATCTAGTTGATTTCTCCTGGCCAAAAGACCGGATAATATTTCGCGTTACTGACCCTTTGTTGGCTTCTGAAAATTTCACAGCCGATTTACAGAAACTGTCTTCGCAAGGGTTTTCCTTCGATCTGGAAGCACATCGCTATGGATCCATCAAGGAGCAAGCGCTTGATGGTGCGAAGATTTGCTCTATAGACGCTGATGCGGTGGTGGAAGATTTCGGGGGGCAACTACAGTTTTTTAGGGGGAGGAGGGGGATTAAACTCCTTGCTCGAAATATACAAACTCCCGATCAATATTCATGGGCTAAACAGATTGGCTTTGATTATTATCAAGGCAACTATTTTGAAAAACCCAGACAATTCCAGGGCAGTGAGATTCCGGCTAACCGACTGGCGGTGATGCATTTACTCGCACGTCTACAGGATCCAGAAATAGAGATCAACGAGGTAGAAGTATTAGTTTCTCAAGATGTTACCTTGAGTTATAAGCTTTTGAGGCTGATAAATTCCGCATTTTTTGGTGTTCCTAAAACTGTTGAGTCTATTAGTCGTGCCGTGATTATCTATGGGTTGCAAAGGGTGGCCAATTGGGCCGCTGTTATCATGATCAATGCCATTGACTATAAACCCCAGGAACTGCTGGTGACCGCTTTGGTGAGGGCGAAAACATGCGAGCTCTTGGCTGAGGCAATGGGCCAAGAGAAGACAGAACAATATTATATCGCGGGATTATTTTCAGTCCTGGATGCCATCATGAATGTACCCATGGCCCGGTTGGTAGAACACCTTTGTCTGATTGATGAGATCTCAAATGCACTTACGGATAAAAACGGACCCATTGGTGAAGTGCTTGCTACAGTTATTGCCTATGAACATGGTGGCAGCCGAGGATTACCTCAGTCACCGTTAGAGGATAGCGTGGTGACTAAGATATGCCTACAAGCGATGGAATGGGCGAGCCAGGTTAATTTTCAGGTGAATCAGGATAGAAAGTAACACGGGCACACTGTATAGCGGGTTATGTTATCGCTAACCCAACCTACCGCGACTCCTAAATAATTCAGCCAAGCTGAACCCTTCGACCTTGATCCGCTGACGTAATAGCGGCAACAATAATCTGGCAGTTGCTTTTTGCATCCGCAAGAGAGAGTCTTGGTGTTTTTCCAGAGAGTACGCAGTCACTAAAATGTTCAATTTCTAGGCGAAAATGGTTAGCTGGAGATAGTCTTTCTTCGCACTGCTGACCAGCTTCGGTCCACCAGGAGAGTATAGGAGTATCATCTTGTTTAGCCCAAACATTATGACATTTTAAGCCACCTTTGGTGCCGATTATCTCGTATTCAGCACGGCGCGCACGTTCAAAGCTGAAATCAAATTGAGCGTATTTGCCATCGTTGTAATCGATAATTCCACTGCCACCGATATCGGCACCGGTATCGGTATATTTAGCCATGGCGGTGACAGCTGAAGGTGATTCATTAAAAGGCAATCTTGCCGCGTGAATGGCGTAGCAGCCGATATCCCACATGGCTCCGCCGCCACGTTTGATATCTTCAGACAGACGATACATGCGAGCAGGCTGGAGGAGGAATGAAAAGCAGGAACGTGCCGAACGGATGTCGCCAATCAAGCCGGAATCTATTATTTCCTTAATCCGGGCGTGTTGTGGATGACAGCGGTACATAAAACCTTCCATGACGATAACATTGTATTTGAGTGCTGCAGTTTCTATTGCGTCGATATCAGCGACTTCCAACGCCATCGGTTTTTCGCACAAAACGTGTTTACCACGTTCTATTGCACGTAAAGCCCATTCTGCGTGCTCGTGATTGGAGAGCGGTAGGTAAACCGCTTGTATGTCGGTATCATCGAGCAATGCGTCAAGTTGGTCGTAAGTTCGTACATCTTTTTGGAGCGGGGCATAGCGACTTAGTGTTTCCGCTGCAGCGCCGGGGCGTCGACTGGCGATTGCAATCAATTCACTATTTTCTGCACCTACGATGGCAGGCATCAGTTGTTGATTTATACGTGCGGCGCCGAGTATTCCCCAGCGAAGTTTTGTTTGATTATTCATGGCGGTTTTTTCCGGAGTTATTGTTTATCGAATGGATGGACGTTCTTCCAGAGATTTCATGTAGTAATTAAAGAGCGCCGGAGCCGCTATTTTCAATCTGTCTCGCAACGCGATAGCTTCCCCGGAAAGTTTATCACTATTAGATAAAGATGCTAACCCATGAGCGAGGATAAGTATTTCTGTCTCCGTTCGAGTGTGCAGGCTTGGTGGTAACGGGTGCCTCGCTAAACCAGGGTTAGACAACAGCAGCCAGGAAGGGAAAGCTGTAATCTCAAATTTTAGGTCAGTATCCTCGAATTCGTTCCAGGCCTTTAGCAGGAAAATGTTCGTGGATTTTGCTATAAACTGACGAGTATCATCAGGATATTCGATGAACAGAATAATCCAACTGGCTAGGGCAGCAGTTAGGTCGTGAAGGTAATGACACGCTTCAGCATGGCGAAAAAGTAACAAGGATTGTTGCTTCCAATTGAGTTCATTTTCGATTGATTTTTGAACTTGTCTCCAGTCAAATGCCTGGATTGCAGTATAGCTTTGGTGCAAATCAGGACAGTCATTATTATACCGATGGTTCTCCAGTGCTTTGGACAATTGCCGCCAAAGTGGCAGCAGAAACTCCCGGCTTCTTGATCCCAGTGTTTCTTGTGATAGAGGGGCAATAGAATATCTTAAAATATCCAGGTTTTCGGCAATTGCTCCAACGGACTGATGCAGGCGTTGTTGAAATTCACTCATTTGTTGAAATCGGCAAGCCAGTTCCGAATCAAATGATCGCAGATCGGCTATATGTTGTTCAACAGTTTGTTGCTGGTGATTTAGTAGTGCTTCAGTCAGAAGATTCGCCGTACTGACTGCTGGGTTATCAAAAAAAAGATCCAGTTGTGCACGATCTTGCTTAGGTCGAAAATGAATTCGGAAAAGGAGATCTAACTCATGGTCGGAAGAAAATGCCAGCGCCAGACCATCAGTCCCGACGTAGTCAACGGCATCTTTGTCCAACCCCAGCGCTTCGGCATAATCCGCAGCTTGAGTCAATCGAAGGTTTATCGATTTTTCCGGAGAAATTAGCGCAATAACCAGTGGATTTAAACGATTTCGTCGCCAGCTGTCAAATGCTGTTGCCTCAAGTTCTCCGGTATGGAACAAAAACTCTAATGGCGAGTAAGTGCCATGCTCAAGGAGAATCTGATCAACAATTGAACAAACGGTGTTGGAATTCACCGATGCACAGATAACACCAGGGGCGAAAAATCGGTGGCCCGTAGAAAATTATGTCAAAGTGAGATACTCAGCTCGTCCTTCCTTTTCAAACTTAATTTTTTCTTCACGGGCAAGCCATCCTATCGCTCGGTGGAGTTCGTTTCTTCCCAACCCTGTATCTTCTCCAATTTTAGATGGCGTGGCTCTTTCAGCTTTCTTAAGATACTTCCAGATTTTTCCAGCTGCATTTCCAATTTCTTTGCTCATGGTAAAAAACTCCTTAGATTTTGTTTAATTGGTTACTTATTCGTCTGGTAAAATGATATTCAGTTCAAGGACTTCCTGATCTTCATCTTGTTCCATATTGACTGTAATAGCATCGCTGTCAACTTTAACGTATTTTTGAATAACTTCCAGCAATTCCTTTTGCATCATAGGTAAATAGGAAGGCCTATTTCGCGCTGCTCGTTCATGGGCAACAAGAATTTGCAGTCTTTCTTTTGCAACTGACGCACTTTTGGGTCGCGTAGTTCGAAAATAATCTAGCAACGACATAATCTTAACCCCCAAACATACGTCTGAATAGACCTTTTTTCTCCTCATCGATAAAACGATGTGGAGTGTCTTCGCCAAGATAACGCGCTACGATATCGCGATAAGCTTGCCCCGCATTACTTTCATCATTAAGAATAATAGGGATGCCCGCGTTTGAGCCATTGAGTACCGCCCGCGACTCGGGAACAACCCCAAGAAGTTCCAATGCCAGAATTTCCTGGACATCTTCGACGCTTAGCATTTCCCCGGTTTTAACGCGTTTTGGAGAATAGCGGCTGAGCAGCAAGTACTCCTTCACGGGATCAAGCCCTTGTTCCGCCCTACGGGATTTGCTCGCCAGGATACCGAGCATACGATCCGAATCACGTACCGATGAAACCTCAGGGTTTGTCACTACTATGGCGTCATCTGCATAATACATCGCCATGGTAGCGCCACGTTCGATACCAGCAGGTGAATCACAGACAATATATTCAAAAGTCTTGCTGAGTTCATCCAAGACCCGGCCAACGCCTTCCAGGTTCAACGCTTCTTTATCCCGAGTTTGTGATGCGGGTAGAATGTGCAACTTATCACAACGCTTGTCGCGAATGAGTGCCTGTTTAAGGTTTGCCTCTTTGTTAATAACATTGACAAAATCGTAGACTACTCGCCGTTCGCAGCCCATAATCAAATCCAGGTTACGCAATCCCACGTCAAAATCGATGACGGCGGTGCGATGGCCTTTGAGTGCCAACCCCATTGCAATCGCTGCGCTGGTGGTTGTTTTACCGACGCCGCCTTTGCCTGAGGTTATAACAATAATTCTTGCCAAGGTGTATTTCCTCCAATGGATAAATTAGGAACGATCGTGTTCTTTATAACTCATCAATGATTAAACTGCTGCCGTCAAGACGTATCTGCACAGGTTTTCCTGCCAAATTCTCATCCAAATTCTCACTAATGCGATAATGTCCGGCAATGGAAATGAGTTCCGCCCGCAAGTCGATACAAAATATTCTGGCTTCGAGGTCTCCCATAACTCCTGCCAACGCACGACCCCGCAGGGTTCCATAAATGTGGATGTTACCGTCAGCCATAATTTCGGCACCATAGCTTACCGGAGCCAGGATTATAAGGTCAGTTCCTGCGGCATAGATCTTTTGGCCTGAGCGGACAGGTTGTGTGACTAATCGGCTGCCTATTACTGGAATCTGTTCAGTTGTCGGTGTTTCGGGGGGCGGCGTAGGTACAGCGGGTTCTGCTTTAGGGGTGATTTGTTCAACCGTCGGCGTTGTTTTTGGTTCGGCTTTACCATCCGCCAGTATCGAAAAATTTGAGGATTGGGCAGCCTCGTTTAGCTTTTCATCTCCACCTCGTACTCCAACGGGAATAAGCCCTTTTTTCCTGAGTCCTTTACCCAATTTGGTAAAGTCAATATTTTGATCGGTTTCCGATAGCTTAGTTAAATCAATAACGATAGGGGCGTTATGGAAAAAATCCGGTGCCTGACTGATTTTAGCCTGCAGTTGTTTTATAACCAGGTCTACGTCATTTCCCAACAACTTGAGTACCGGCAGGGTAAACGAACTGCCCTTGATTTCGATTATCGTAGGCTGGCGGGATTGTTCTCTGGATTTGGAAGACATTCAGGGT